>CAYRFY010000103.1:0-15977 GCA_964423635.1 uncultured Armatimonadia bacterium
ATCGGCCCAGGCATAGCGCACCGCAATGGGCTTTGGCACCAGAGGACTGGACACCACGACGCTATCGCCCTCGATGGTCGCCTCAGCCCAGACGAACTTGCGGTCCTCACCGGCGATGGCAAAGCCCGTTACCGCACTGCCGTCGGGCGTCTTCAACCCACCGTCCGTGTCCGTGAAGTGGATCCTCGCCCTGTTCCCCTCGATGGTCATCGAGCTGTACAGCGGCCCGGAGCGCGGGACGTCCCGGCCGTAGGTCTCGTTTAGGGCCCACAGCGCCAGGCGCTTGCCCACATCCTGCTTGTTCTTGGGATGGATATCGGTGGCGTCGCCGATGTCGATGATCACGGCCTGCCCGGTGTTGGGGAAGGTCAGGGTCCTGAGCTGCGCCTCGCGCAACTCCGCCCAGGCGCTCTCGGATGGGTCCGGCTTGCGGGCCATGAAGTTGGCCAGTTGCACGAAGAGGAAGGGGAAGTCGCCCTGTCCCCACTGCTCGCGCCAGTCCAGGATCATGGCCGGGAACAGCCGGCGGTACTGATAGGCGCGGCCGGCGTTGGATTCGCCCTGGTACCAGATGGCCCCACGGATCGCGAGATCAATGAGCGGGTGGATCATGGCGTTGTAGAGGTTGGCCGGGCGGTGAGGGCTGGCGGCATCCGCCGGCGGATAGGGCTTGCGCGGCGCCGGCTTGCCCTCCGCCTTGGCCTGCTGTACGGCCTTCTCCCACGCGGGAATCGTCTCCTCATCGTACTTCTTCTTCGCCGTGGGATAGTTGGCGAGAATCTGCTCCCATCTGGCCAGCAGCGGAGTGAACTCCGGATCCGCCTCGAGTGCCTGCCGGCTGGTCCACGCCTCGGCGGGGGTACCGCCCCATGAGGTGTTGATCAGACCGACGGGCACACCGAGTTGTTGATGCAGGGTCCTGCCGAAAAAGTACGCCGTCGCCGAGAAGCCCGGCACCGTTTCCGGCGAGCAGGGGGCCCACTTGCCCGCGACATCCTCCAGCGGCGTGGGCGAGGTCTTCAGGGTCACCGAGAACAGGCGGATGTCGGGGTAATCCGCGGCGGCGATCTCCTTCTCCGCGTCATGGCAGCTTCGGACGGCCATCTACATATTCGACTGCCCCGAGCACACCCACACCTCGCCGACCATGATATTGCCAAGCGTGATGGTGTTGGCGCCGGCGACGGTCATCTCGAAGGGACCTCCGGCGGCCATCGGGGCGAGAGCGACCTTCCATCTCCCCTCCTCGTCCGCCGATGCGGAGACTTCCTGGCCGGCCACGCTCACCGTGACCTCCTCCCCGGCGGCGGCCGTTCCCCAGATGTGGGTCTCGATGTCTCTTTGCAGAACCATGTCGTTGCCGATCACGGCCGGGAGCTGCACGTCGGCGCAGACGAGCCCGGTCGACAGGACGGCCATGGTGGCGATCAGGGCGAATCCCAGACGATGGCGGTGCATCTTGCTCCTCCTTGCGAATGGCGCGGCATTGTGACTTCCAACCGGGACTATTCGCCGGGAGAGCCGCACGGCCCTCCGGAGCGGGCAACGAGCGGTAGCCGCGCCGCGGCCGTTCGCCGTTCCGCGCCACGCGCCACGGCCGTTCGCCGTTCCCCCCTCCTCCCGTCTTCGCGGCCGTATCGCGGAGTAAGGTAGAGGAAGCCGGGGTGTGAAACGACGTCCGCCGTGGCCGCTACTCGCCGTCAGGGCCGTCGCCCCGCGATTCGTGATCCGCCGATTCCCCGACACTCGCCGCCATGAGAGCCGGCCGGGCCTCGGTGCCCGTGCTGTACAGCGAGATCGCCGTCAGGGGCCGCTCGGGGTGGGGGCAGGGCCACTGCAGGGCGTACCAGATCCGGCCGTCTGGGGCGGTCCAGTAGCCCATGGCGTTGTAGACGTAGGGGAGCTTCGCCCCCACAGCATCGCGCACGTCCACGCCGTAGTTGATCTCGCGGGTCGCCTCCGAGCCGTCGGCGAAGTGCAGCGTGACTCGGGCGATGGGCACGCCGTTCCAGGTGTCCTTCTCCTGGAAGCGCTTGCGGAAGGCCTCCTTCTCCTCGCCGGGCACTTCGGCGGCCAGGAGTAGGTAGATAGCGTCTGCCCTGCGGCCGACGTCGAGGGTGGCCGGTGCGTCGGGCGTGGGGCGCAGCGGTTCTTGCCACGGGGTGAAGGCTATGCGCCCGGCTTCGCAGCCGTTCTCGGAGAGCCCCGGACCCGCCAACGGCGTCTGCTTCCCCGGGGGCCTGCGAAGACCCGGCCGCGTCAGGGCCTGCAGACGCGGGGCGAAGAAGGCGTCGCTCAGCGGCACACCGGGAGGCTCGAGCCGCGGGTACAGGTTCCAGGAATACTCCGCGGCGGTGAGGAGGCTCAGATAGGAGTAGGCGGCATCCACGCCCGGGGCGCCCTCGGTGATCCAGGGATGCTTCGCCCAGCAGCCGAAGAAGTTGCCCTGCACCCACGGCGCCTGGGCCGGCGAGACCCCCAGGGAGTTGGACTGGATCACCGGAAAGCCCAGCGAGGCGAAGAGGTGATTGGAGAGCTGATCCAGCGTGACGGACCAGTTGGTCATCACGATGTCTCGGGGCAACTGTTCCAGAGTGTCGTCCAGATGGAAGGGCGGACCGCCGTTGTGGGAGGTCAGCACCATGTCGCCCCACATCATGGGGACGATGCCCTTCTGCGTCAGGTATTCATGGAGCATGCCCACCTGCTGCACGAAGACCTCGCGCTTGTCCAGCCCGGCGCACAGCGGGCATCGCTCCGCCTCGGACTTGTTCAAGGTCTGCCAGCGGATCTCGTCCAGGCCCATGTGGAAGTGGGTGGGCGAGAAGACGTCGATGATCTCGTCGTAGCAGTCCAGGAGGAACTTAGCGCTATCGGGGTGCCGGGTGCACAGCGTCTGGGTATCGCCGTCCTCCCGAAGCTGCTTGACCGGGATCACCAGCCAATTGGCGTGGCCCAGGGAATCCAGGAGCGGGATGGGGTTGATGTCGTGGGCCTTGAGAGTCTGCACCACGCGACGCACGGTATCCTGCTCCCAGGCGGCGGGGCCATCGATCTCCGGGTGGCGGGCGTATTCCATGCCCTGCCTCACCAGGATCACCACCGTGTTGAGCTTGTGCTCCAGGCAGGTGCGGAGCAGGAAGTCTTCCCAGAAGTCCGGGTCCACCGGGGCATCATTGGGATGACCCCAGCGGTCGGTGGGGAGGGGAATGGTAAGCCCGCGGATGGGCAAGGAGGGCCAGTCGAGGATGCTCAGGGCCGGGATGCCCTCAGGGCTGCCGGCGGCCTCGACGGCCAACTGCAGCAGGGTGAGGGCGCCGTGGCGCAGGCCCTGCCGCGCCGTGGCCGCGATGCGGGCCCCGTCGCCGGTGACCCTCAGCGCGTACGCCTCCGGTCCGCGGGCGGGCGGTGGGAGCTCTGCGGCGATCCGGGGCGCCTCGCGCCCGGGAGCGGACACCGCCAGCTCGAATACGGAAGCCTCAACGGGTGGCCCAAGCTCGACCTGCACGCCGCAGCGGTCTTGAAGACGAGTGGCAAGGTACTCCTGCACGCCTCGCACCGACTCATCCGGGCCCGAGACCCGTAGCACCACTCTCCCGGGCAGGACGAGGGGCGCCTCCTCGGGATGCAGCGACACCTCCTTGGGAGTGGGCAGCAAGCCGAGGGTAGGCTCCAGGGGTGGCTGCGAGTAGACGGCGACGAACCGATGACGCTCGCGGCACAGGCTCAGGTCGCCGTCGGAGAGCTCCAGGTCGACGGTGACCTCGCCCGGGGTCTCCGAAGGCGGAGACAGCAGCAGACGTACCTCGCCGGTGGCCGGCGCCGTCGCGGATTGGCTCTGCTCCGAGCGCGTCCCGTCCGGCCAGGTGACCTGCGCGGTGAATGTCGGCGGCACCACGAACTGCGAGGGGTCCAGGCGCAGCAGGTACCTGCCGCCGAGGTCCACCAACTCCGGCTGCAAGTCCACCTCGCCCACGCGCTCCAGGCACTCCAGTGGGACCGGCCTGGCCGCCGCCTCCAGCGCGATTTGGTCGATGCACATCTCATGGGTGCCGGAACAGGCGAAGATCAACCGACGCAGGCCCTTGCCGGTGAAAGGCTGTCGCTCGCGGTTCCAGAAGGTGCGCATGTCCAGGGAGAACCGGCGCCACCGTGTGCTGTCCAGGGGCACCGCGCGGCTGTAGCCCAGCTCCTCGTCGCCCTCCCCGCGGCACATCACCGAGAGCGTTGCACTGGACTGGGAGCCGTCGCCCTTGAGCCAGAAGGAGATGATCCACCACTGTCGGTCTCTCCACGCAGCGTCTTCGGGGAGAAACGGGCTCACCACATTGCCCTGCTGCGGGATGTCCTGCCACGAGCCCCGCAGGCCGCGGCCGAACTTCCCCTCCGTGCCGGAGACCTCCGCCTTCCCGCCACTCCACGGATTGCCCCACCAGCCCTCGATACCCTCCTCAAAGTCCCACAGCACCACCTGATCCTGCGCGCAGACCTGCAGGCAGATGAGCGACAAGAGCACCGCCAGAAGACCGGCCAATCGGACCATGGTCGTCACCGCTTTCCTTCGGGGCATGTGCGGTCCACGTCAAGCCCACGAGCTCCGAACCGTTTCGTGACCGCACCAAAGAGGGCCTTCCCGCATCCGTTCCGGGGCCCGGCCGCGGCAGGCCCGGCGCCGCCCAATACCCCTTGACACGGAGCCGGTGTTGCGCTATTCTATGCGAACATATGTTCGACGAACAGGAGTGTGAGTCTGATGACTGAGCGCACCGTCTTACATGTAAGGCTCGTCGGGCTGCATGCTGCCGTGGCCGTCGCCGGCCGGCCGGAACTGGCCAAAGAGCGCTTTGTGGTCGCCCAGACCACGCCGGGCGCGCGGGTAATGGACGTTTCACCGTTGGCGCAGGCGGCCGGGGTTCGCCCGGGCGCCGCGCTGTGGGAGGCGCGCGCGGCTCTGGGCGACCTGCCGGTGGTGCCGCCGGATGTGCGGGGCTTTGGCCTGAGGCGCGCGGACGCCATGGACGTGATGCTTCGGTACACACCGCAGTTGCAGCCCCGGGGGCATGATGAGGTCTTCATGGATGTCACCGGGAGCCTGCGCATGTGCGGGGGGCTGCCGTCACTGCTGGATCGGCTGCAGGCGGACATGGCCGAGGAGATCGGCATCCTGCCGGCGATCGGTGTGGGCCCCAATGCGCTGCTGGCACGGATCGCCGGCAGGCTGGGGGCGCCGACGGGCGTGAGTCACCTGCCCTGCCCGGCCACGCGCGAGGGCCTGGCCGGGTTGCCCGTGGATTTGCTCTGGGTGGTGGCGGCCAAGCACCGCGAGCGCCTGGTACAGATGGGGGTGAGCACCTTTGGCCAGCTCTCCTGCCTGGCGTCCTTCGTGCTGGCTCAGGAGTTCGGGCCCGCGGGAAAGGTGATGTTCGAGGCCTGTCGGGGGCGGGACAACACGGTGATCCCGGTCTACGAGCTGGGGGACCCGCGGCTGGCGGTGCATCAACGGATCGACCTGGCCCACCCGACCCGCGAGTTGGCCTCTCTGCGTCCGTGCGGGCTGGGTCTGGCGCAGCGAGTGGCGCAGACGCTACGTCAGCGGGGGCAGTCCACGCGGCGGCTGGAATTGGCCCTGACACTACGGGACCGCAAGAGCCTCCACCGGGCCCGGAGGCTGACGGCTCCCGCCGATCTGGACGTGGAGCTGGGCCGATGCGTGGAGGGAATGCTGCAATCGCTGCAGCTCGGCGCAGGGCAGTGCGTGTCCATGGAGCTGTGGGCCACGGATCTACGCCAGGGCCCGGGCGCCCATCAGCCCTCGCTATTCGACGAAGACCCCCGGGGTGAGATGGAGCTGGCGGCGGCGAGGGACCGGATCCCCACGCAGACGGGGGGCATCGAGGTGGTGCCCGGGACGCTGGTGAACTCCCGGTCCGCGCGAACGGCGGCGTAGGAGCGTGGCCGGAAAGCCCGCCCTCACCGGAACTGTCATTCGGAGGGCCACGGCGGCCGGAGCGAGCGGCCCGAGGAATCCCGTCTCCGCTCGGGATTGTCATTCTGAGAGCGTACGCTCCCGCAGGGAGCAGCTCGAAGAATCTCCTAACATTCAACGAGATCCTTCGCTATCCCGCTGCGCGGGATGGACGCTCTGGATGACAAGTACCGCCTGCGCGGGATGCACGCTCTGGATGACAGACACCTACGGCGCCGGCATCAGCAGCCGGTGGAGAAACGTGGTAGTGGCCCTCCGTGCGGCGGCGAGGTCCGCCGGATTGCTGTAGAAGTGGTCCGCCCCCTCCAGGGCCACCACCCGGCAGTAGTCCGACCTCTGGTTTCCGGCGACGATGGCCTCGATCGTCGGCAGCCACGAAATGCTGTCCTCTGTGCCGGTGAGCAGCAACACCGGGCACCGGATATCGGCGAAGTAGCCGTGTCTTGCGATATCCTCCTCCGCCGGGACGGGGAAAGACAGGCAGACGCAGGCGGGCACATGGCCATCGCTCACGGCGGCACGAAGGCCGACCCAGGAACCGAAGGAGTAGCCGACCAGGGCGACGCGGGCCGGGTCCACTCTCGGAGTGCTCCGGAGCGCGTCCAGAGCGCCGAGGCAGTCGGCCACCTCACCCTTCCCGTCGTCGAAGACACCTCCCGATCTGTCGACACCACGGAAGTTGAACCGCAAGGTCGCCCAGCCCATCTCGCTGCAGGCCCCCTGCACCGCCGTCACCACGTGGGAGCTCAGGCTCCCTCCGTAGCGGGGATCGGGGTGGCAGATCACCACGCCGGGAACGGACTCACCGGCTCCCGAGGGGGCGTGCAGCAGCCCCTGGAGGTGGATGGCGTCATCCCCGCGGGGATGGAACGTCAGCGGCTTCTCGGAGCCGGCGGCCTGTACTCCGGACAGGGCGAGGATGCCTAAGAGAGCGGTGGCGGCGAGCTGGCGGGACATGGCGGATTCCCCCGGGCATGGTAGATACCGAGATCGACCTGCTGGGTCGGGACCAACGCATCTGCAGTGTTCTGAGCTTCCGCGTCTGTGGCCGCTTGCCCTCCCGGAGGGCAGGACCGCGCCCCGCGGCCCGCGAAATACTCGGCGAGATCGCTCATTCTGACGCACGTCACGAGGTGTCTTGCGGCCATGAAGCTGTGCGGGCATACCATGGGGACGCCGGGCAAGGATGCGCTGCAGGCCATTGAGTTCTTCTCCGGCCTCGGCCTGGAGGGCATTGAGCTGCGCTGTGCCGCCAACGGACAGCTCGACACCGACCGGGCCACGGACGAGGACCTCGCCGCCATCGGGCGCGCGGCCCTCTCCGCCGGGATCAAGGTGGCATGCCTCACGCCATACCTGAGGAACTTCGCCACACTGGCCGCGGCGGTGGAGACACTGGCCGGGTACGAGCGGGCCTGTCGCGCGGCGGCGCTGCTGGATTGTCCCCTGGTTCGCGCCACCGGCGGGGTCTGGCCCCTTGACGGCGCCGAGCGCGAGGCCGTCTGGCACCGCACCGTCGAGGGCCTCCGGCGCGCCTGCGACATCGCCGGGGAGCATGGAGTGGCTCTGGCGCTGGAGAACCACTCGGGCACGCTGACACAGAGCGCCACCGATACCGTGGCCATGGTGATGGAGGTGGATCGGCCCAACCTGGGAATCCTCATGGATCACTATTGGGTCGTGCTGGCGAGTGAAGAGGATCCGATGGAGGCGGTTGAGCTTCAGGCTCCCTATGTGCTGCACTGCCACTGCAAGAACCTGATCTACCGGGACGGCAAGCCGCAGGCTCATTCCCTGGACGAGGGGCAAATCGACTGGCTTGAGGTGCTGACCATCCTCCATCGCCACGGTTACGAGGGCTATCTGTCCGACGAGTACGAGAAGTTCTGGCGCCCGGAGTTGCCGGAGCCGGAGGAGGGCATGGCGCGCAACGCCGCGTTCCTCCGGGAGTGCCTGGAGAAGCTGAGCGGGTAGCCTGCCCGCCGGTGCGGGCGGGCCGGGAAGGAGAGACTCCGTGAAGGTCGCCATCGTCGGGTGCGGGGGCATCGGTCTTGCCCATGCCGCGGCGTATTCACAGATCGACGGTGTGCAGGTGGCCTACCTGGTGGATCGCGACCCGGACCGCGCCCGGGCCGCGGCCGCGCAGTGCGGCGGCGAGGCCCTCGCGGATATCGCGCAACTGCCGGCAGACACCGCCATCGCCGGCGTGGCCACCCCGCCGGGGCCGCACGCCGCGGTGTCTGAGGCCCTGCTGCGGCGAGGCATCGCGGTGTTTTGCGAAAAGCCTCTGGGGATGACGGCCGCCGAGGCCCGGGGACTGCTGCAGACCTCGGCGAGCACCGGAGCATCGTTATCGGTGGGCTTCAAGATGCGCTATGAGCCGGTGTTCGCCAGGGCCCGCGAGCTGGTGGGCGAACTGGGCCCACTCGTGCAGATCGCCACCACGAAGATGCAGCCCTTTTCCCCGCGCCCGCTGGGCGAGTGGCGGCCCTCGGTGGGGGCGATGTTCGAGCTGTCCATCCATGACTTCGACCTGATTGGTTTCGTGACGGGTCTGCAGCCGCTGCGCGTGGTGGCCGCGGACCTCAGCTTCCGTCTGCAGTGGGAGCGTGAAGACGCCTTCTCGGCCCTTGTCGAGTACGAGCAGGGCGTTCGCGCGGCACTGACGGGGTGCTACACGCTCGAAAGCAGGTGGCAGGGCGCCGACTTCTCGCTGACCGTGACGGGTGAGAAGGGCTATCTGCGAGCACTGCGCGGCGACCGCCTCATCCTGCATACCGACGAGTATACGGCCATCGAGGTGGAGGCGCCGGGCAACACGTTCGTCGCCGAACTCGAGGGCTTCGTGAATGCCGTTCGCGATGGCACCGAGCCGCCGATCCCCGCCGCGGACGGGTGCACCGCGACGACACTGGTGGAGGCCATCTGGACGGCGGGGCAGGAGCGCCGAGCGGTCGAACTGGCGGAGTTGTGACAAGGGCACCTGTCCTTCCGCGGCATGGGGGCAGTAGCAGTGCCGTACTTCCGCGGCGCAGTCACCGGTTCCCGGCCGCCCTTCGCTTACAGCCTTGCCGTCATGCAGTTGTGCATCCGTCGTCCGTGTCCACCGCTCCTGCAGCATCTGGAGGCGTTCGTCTTGGCAGCTTCGCCTGTCCGCTCGCTCGCCCGCCTGCTCGCCGCCTGTGCCTTCCTTTTCCTGGCGGCGCAGCTTGGTGGAGCCGAAGACCTTCCCGGGCCCCTGTCTCTAGATAGGCCTCTTGTGGCCTATTGGGACTTCGACGAACCCTTCGGGGTGTCGTGCACCGATCTCAGCGGCGGTGGGGCCCATGCCGAGCCCGGCAGGCCCGGGGGCCTGGAGCGGGTGGAGGGGGTCTTTGGCAATGCCATGAGCTTCTCGGGCGGCCACCTGCTGCAGGTGGCCGCGCAGCCGGCGTTCTCGAACCTGTCCGCCCTCTCACTCTCGGCCTGGGTACTGCCCACCGATCTTTCCGAGTACCGTGAGATCTTCCGCAAGGACGACGGGGATCAGCGCATCTTGTTCTCCTTCCAGGGCGATGGCACCATCCTTTCCCTGGGGCTGAACATCGGCGGATATGTGGAGTGCGACGCCCCTATCGATCCGTCTCGGGTGCTGGACGGCCAATGGCACCACTGCGCGGCGAGTTTCGACGGCGAGACGATGCGCGTCTACCTGGACGGCGAGAAGGTGGGCTCTTTAGAGCGTTCCGGGAGCATCGTCTCCGGCGGCCTTGCCCCGGCCTGCATCGGCTCCAGCGGGGGCTCCGAGAACTTCCAGGGTCTGATGGATGAGCTGCGCCTGTACTCGGCGGCGTTGACCGCCGAGCAGATCGTGGCGCTCCACGAGAACGGCAGGGCCGCCCTGCGCCGGGTCGCCGACAATAGCGCCACGGGCGAGCCGGCGGTGGACAGGCCCCTGCTTGGCCACTGGAGCTTCAACGAGCCCGGCGTCGGCGCGGCGATCCAGGATGCCTCCGGCAGGCCAAAGCTGCAGATCGTTTCCGGCAGCGCTCCCGTCCGTGCCCGAGGCGTGCACGGCCGCGCCCTGAGACTCTCGGGCGCTCACTCTCTGCGGACCGCCGGCGGGCTCGGCACAGGGGAGCTTGCGGGCATCGGCTTTTCGGCCTGGGTCTTGCCCACCGAGCTGGGAGGCAACAGGGAGATCTTCCGGAAGGAAGATGGCGACCGGAGGCTTCTGTTCTCCTTCCAGGGCGACGGCGCGATCCTGTCTCTGGGCCTGAACATCGGCGGATATGTGGAGTGCGATGCGCCCATCGACCCCGGGCTCGTATTGGACGGGCGCTGGCACCACTGCGCGGCGACCTTCGACGGCAGATGGATGCGCGTGTACCTCGACGGAGCCGAGATCGGCTCCCTGGAGCGCCCGGGAACGGTCGTCACCGATACGAACTCGTCAGGCTTCATCGGCTCATCGACCGGCCAGAGCGAGCACTTCCAGGGCCTTCTGGATGACCTCCGCGTCTATTCGGCGGCCCTCTCGCCCGAGGAAGTCGCGGCCATCTGTGCCGCCGGGCAGGAGACTCTCGCCGCGTTCGACGAAAGCCTCGCGCAACGCCTCGAGACCTTCTACCGCGAGGAGGACACCTTCGCCGAGACCCTGGCGGGCTCGCGGGAGCGGCTGGTCAAGGGCGGCCATCGCATCGACCTCGACCTGGCCGGAGTGCTGGTGCGCAGGCTGCGCGGGGCCTTCTCCCAGGACTATGCCAACTTCACCGAGTGGGTGGGCGCAAGTCCGGTGGAGTACCTGGCAGCACGGGACGAGAGCTTCCAGGCATCGCAGGCCGGTCGGCTGGTGGACTTGCTCATGGAGTACGCACCACTGACCGAGGAGCAAAGGGCCGGACAGACGCCGGAGGAGGCGGAGAAGTGGCGGGACTGCGCGGCCCTGCAGCGGCTCTACGAGGACCTCAAGGCCCGCGGGGAGGAGGCGGCCTTCTCCCCTGAATGGATCGACCTGATGCTGCAGGCGGGCGGCCGCATCGACTTCCGGCCCCGTGTGCACGAGCCGGTGGCTCCGTATGTGAAGCCCTCCACTCCCCAGACGCGGTCTTTCAGCAGGGCGGAGGCCCGAGAAGCGCTGGAGCGCGACTGGCTCCACCAGGCGGATCATAACCCGAGCCCGGAGCGCATCGCCGCCGAGATCGGATGGGCGCTGGAGCTGGCCGGCCGCATCGAGGCCCGGAGCAAGAGCGGCCTGCTCCGCGAGCGCCGGGAGCTGCTCCGACTGCGGCAGCGCGTCCGCGGACTCACGGCTCCGGATGCGGAACTGTACTTCGCCGTCCGCGAGGTCAAGCGGCGGATTGTATTCGCCGATCCAGTGGTGGACTTCCGCGGCGTGCTGTTTGTGGATATGCCCTACCCTCAGGGCTCGGAGTGGCCCCACGAGACCCGGCACCGTCTGGGGTACATGTCGGTGCCCGGGGCGCGGCTTTTGGTGCTCGAGGGCCTCTCACCCGAGGGTAGGCTGCGACAGCTCATGCCGAAGGCCCCGCTGCACGGGGCCTTCTGGCGGCCGGATTTGTCCTTCGACGCGAGGAAGGTACTCTTCTGCTTCCGGCCGCACAATGAGAAGTCGTTCCATCTGTACGAGATCAACCTGGACGGCACCGGCCTGCACCAACTCACCGACGGCCCGTACGATGACCTCGACCCCATCTACCTGCCCGATGGGCACCTGATGTTCAGCACCACTCGTGCCCACACATACGTGCGCTGCATGCCGCCGACGAACGCCTTCATCCTCGCCCGCTGCGACTCCGACGGACGCAATGTGTACCTGATCTCCACCAATAACGAGCCGGACTATCTGCCCTCGGTCATGCCCGATGGCCGCGTTATCTACACGCGCTGGGAGTACACGGACAAGCCGCTATGGCGGGCGCAGGGACTGTGGACGGTGGCCCCCGACGGCACCCGGGTCGGCACGCTGTGGGGCAACCAGAGCGTCTGGCCGGACCTGCTCAAGGACGCCCGCTGCATCCCCAATTCCTCCCGGATCATGTTCACCGGTAGCGCCCACCACAACTGGTTCGCCGGCTCGGTGGGGATCATCGACCCAAGCCTCGGGTTCAACTTCCCCCGGGGCCTGAGCAAGGTCACGGCCGACGTGATCTGGCCCGAGTCGGGCAACGGCCCCATCGACCCCATCGAGTGCGAGGACTACCACACAAGTGGGAGCTACTCGGGCTACTACTCCCCGTATCCCCTGAGCGAGGAGGTCTTCCTCGTCTCCGCCTGCCGCGGCGGCAAGTTCGTCCTGTACGTCATGGACACCCACGGGAACCGCGAGCTGATCTACGAGGGGGAGCACAACATCCTGCATGCCCTCCCGATCAGGCCCCGTCCCGTCCCGCCGATCCTGCCCAGTTCGGTGAAGTGGCCCACGTTCGAAAGCCGCGATCGTCCGGAGGATGGCGTCCTGTTCAGCTCCGACGTGTACCAGGGCGCACCGGCGGCTCTCAAGGACAACGCCCGTTACCTGCGGATCATGAGCATCGACGCCAAGACCTACACCTACTGGTACAAGCGGCCGTACATCTCCACCGGGCCGGTGGTTTCCATGGTCCAATCCGAGGGCGTCAAGCGCATCATCGGCACGGTGCCCATCGCCGCGGACGGCTCGGTGGCCTTCAAGGCACCGGCAGGAAAGTCGCTTCACTTCCAGTTGCTCGACGGGGAGCAACGGGCTTTGCAGACCATGCGCAGCTTCGCCAACATCATGCCCGGGGAGAGCAGGGGCTGCGTGGGCTGTCACGAGCTGCACTCCACGGCGCCGCCGGTGAAATCCCCTCAGGAAACGCTGATCTCCGGCGCCCGCGACATTACCCCACCGCCGTGGAAGGACACCACCGTCAGCTTCGAGCGTTACGTGCAGCCGGTGCTCGATCGCCACTGCGGCCGCTGCCATCAGGGCAGCGGCAAGGCCCGCGAGGTGCTGGACCTTACCCGCCGCCCCGGCTACGCCATGTTCGACGAGCCCTATGTGACCCTCACCGGCCGTCCCACCTGGGCCGAGCCGTACTCCCGGCCCGATCCCCCGCCGGCGGGATTCGGCATCGCCGCGCCGATCATGGTCGAGGGCTATTCCACCGTCGACCCGGCGGCCTATGTCACACCTGAGCCGATGGCGGCCCTCTCATACGGGAGCCGGCTGGTCGACATCGCTTCCAGCGGAGAGCACCATGGGGTGAAGGTGGACGAGGAGAGCCGCCTGCGGCTGATCACCTGGATCGACGCCATGTGCCCGTATCTTGGGGACGACGAGATCCGCAAGATCCCGGACCCGCAGTTCCAGGGCATCGACTGGCTGGCGATCCGGCCGAGGATCGCGACGGCCCCCAGGATCGTGAGGCCGGGGCCGGTGGACGGGGATGGCAGGCAATAGGTGAGAGGAAGAGGCGGGCGGCGACGGTACCTTGCGACGGGAGAGGCGCGGGCCGTTGCCGTCGGCCTCTCCCCTCGGGCTGTCGCTCTCCCCACACTCGGGCCCGTTGTGAGCTAGAGGCCCAGTGTGGAGCAGTGGCAGCGGAGGTCTCCCAGAGCGAGGCAGTCCGGGGCCCCTACCCTGCGAACTCCACCGCCACCGTCGTGTCCGGGGCAACATCCTCGACTCTTTGCTTCGTGCCGCCGGGCCAGGTGATCTCCAGCGCCAACGGCCCGGTGTGCTCGCCCAGGCCGAAGTGCAGGGTCAGGTCGTTTTGATTGCCCTCTCCGGTGCCCGCTTCGACCTGGCCCGTCAAGGTCCTCTCTCCCACCGGGATTCGCACCTGGGCGCCGATGGCCGCGCGGTTGATGGCGACCCCGTCGCCCTGCAGGCGAACCTTGAGATAGTGGCCGCTGCCACCCTTGTTGACAAACAGCCGTCCGGCGGTGAGCAGGTCCAGGTCGCCGTCATTGTCGAAGTCCGCCCAGGCCGCCTGGTAGGTGGAGGGCAGATTCGCCAGGCCTGCGGCCGCCGTGCCATCGACGAAGGCGAAGGCCCCGTCATTGCGGAACAGGACGGGGTTGTTCTTGCGCCCGAAGGATGCCGTGCCGTAGACGGTGGTGAAGAAGAGGTCCACGTCGCCGTCGTTGTCGTAGTCACCGGCGGCGGGACCGGCGTAGGACTCCTGGTAGAACACCCCGCAGGTGCCCAGATCGTCGAAGCGGTACTCGCCCGCAGGCCCGAGATTGCGCAGGAAGCGCGACTTGGGCTGGTCGCCGCGATTGTCCACATGGGCGAAGTTGCCGGCGAACAGATCTATCAGGCCGTCGCCGTCGAAGTCCGCCCAGGCGGCGCCGATAGAGTGCCCGCCCCGGAAGCCAGGCGAGGTCGCCACCGCATTGTAGCGCGCCGCCACCTCGCTTAGCTCTCCCGTCCCGTCGTTTTGCCATAGCAGATTCGGCTGCAGGCGATAGTTGGAGACGTACACATCCATGTCGCCATCCTGGTCGAAGTCGCAGGCGGTCACCCCCCTGGCGCGAAAGCGCTCCTCGCTCCAGACCAGCCGGAAGCCCTTTCCGCCTTCATTGAGCAGGACCATGTCCGGATAGGTGACTCCCGCGTTCCAGTCCTCGTAGCCACCCACGTACAGGTCGACGAAGCCGTCGCCGTTGAGGTCGGCAAAGCAGGCGCCGCGGGAGACGCAGCGGGGAAGCTCCGGCATTTCGAGGGGCGTGAAGCCCTGTCCGGCCTCATTGTGGTACGCCGTCAGCTTCGACCACGAGAACAGGTCGATGAAGCCGTCGTTATCGAAGTCCGCGGCCACGGTAGCGCCGAAGCCATCGGCCAGGCGGGTGAAGCCTTTGCCGCCCTCGTTGCGCCAGACGGTGCCGCCGGCGGACAGGTCCGTCCAGCCGTCGTTGTCCAAGTCGGCCCAGCAGGCCGCGGCGTTGCCGGGCTCCAGGCCCAGGGCCGCCGTCTCGTCCGTGAACTGCGGGGCTTCCTGGGATTGGCAGATCGGCGGGATGCAGACGACGGCGATGACAGAGATGAGTAGCGAGACCGCGCGGGCGGGGCGGATCAAGACACGGCGGGGTGGCGACGTCATGGCGACCTCCTGCCGGGTTTCGGATGGGACGTTGAGCGATGAGCAGTATACCCCGAAAGCAGGGCGCGGAGGAACCCGGAGGCATTTCCGGGAACCGTGGGGAGGGTGCCATCGGACACCTACCTACTACTGCACCGGAGACGAGCATGCAAGAGCCCTGGATTACCCGCGGTTTCGATGGCTTCCGACTCGGGAGCTTCGGCAATGGCGGGCAGAACCTGTACGTATCGGCCGCCGGCATTCTCCAGCGCATCCACCACATGGACCTTGACGGCGACGGCCGCGCGGACTGGCTGATCTGCAATAGCCAGAACCACTGGGAGCGCCCGCCGTGCTACGTCTACTGCTGCCCGTTCTCAGACCAAAAGCCGGTGGCCCTGCCCTCGGACGGCTCCATCTCCGGCACGGTGGCCGACCTCAATGGCGACGGGTACGCCGATCTGGTACTGGCCATGGACTACAACGGCTCCCGGTCGGATCTGAATGCCTTCATCTACTACGGTGGCCCCGAGGGCCTCGGGGAGCACAGCCGGCTGGAGATTCCCGTGCCGCGGGCGAGAGCCGTGGCCTGCGGCGACTTCAACGGCGACGGGCGGCCCGACCTGGCCTTCGTTTCCGAGGGCCGGCTGCGGGTGTTCTATCAGTCCGAGCTGGGCTTCGAGCCCCGGCGCTTTGCGGACCTGGAACTGGAGACAGGAGAGCTGGCCGCCGCCGACCTCGATGGCGACGGCTACGCCGACCTGTATGTCCTGGGCGAGGGCGGCCGCGCCCACATCTACTGGGGCGGGCCGGAAGGGCTGGATGCGGACAGATGCACGGTGGTGCAGTCTGAGGCCGATGCTGTGGCGACTCGGGAGGAGGCCGACGGGATCCCGGAGACCGAGGCCGTGCAGCCCATCAACCCGCGGGCGGCGGTGGTGAGA
>CAYRFY010000104.1:0-6805 GCA_964423635.1 uncultured Armatimonadia bacterium
CTGGAACCACTCACCCACAGCCCCCGCACACAGATGTAGGCCGATCACGCGGTCCGCATACGGCGAGTTGACGATGTGTTCCGCCAGTGCCCGGAAGCGCGCCTCGCTCTCGTTCAGCCAGGTCTCGGAGGCGAAGGAGGGTTGGTTCAGGAGCGTGGTGGTGCCGTCGGCGCCGAGCATCAGGGCACGCTCGTGCGCGGGGAGGCCCGCCGGCATCCCGGCAAACACGCGTGGGAAGTAGTAGGCCCGGGGAGCGATGCACACCAGGCGGAGGAAGTCGGTGTCCGTACCGCGGAAGTCCCAGCCCCCCGCGTCGTCCCGTTGCGGCGGGCCGCCTCCGAGGTTCATGAACCGCACACCGTGGCGTCCCATGTGCGCGACGTCGGCCGGTCGCGGGCCGATGAACCCCATGCCGAAGTAGGGCCGACCGTTGACGAAGAGCACCGGCCGTCCCCGGTAGGGGCGGACCTCGGCGCGGCACGGCTCCGGTTGCGGGCGCCCCGGGGACTGCAGGCTCCCTGCCAGCGCCACCGCCGGGCTCCTGGTGGCATCGTTCTGCCGCACGATGACGACGACATCATAGCGACCGCGGGGCAGATAGCCGGTATCCAGGCGCATCGGCGGCAGACTCACGTCACCGGAGGGCGACAGGGCCTGCGGAGACGGGAGCAGCGGAAGCATCAGCGATACGCTCTCTCCCTCCAGGCCGACCGACGCCGTCTGCACTTGGACCGGCGGGGCACCGGCATCTGCGGAGGTGTGCACGACTTCGACCTCCAGCACCGCTTCGCCGGCGTCGGACTGCACGTGAGCCGCACCGATCCGCAGCCCACCGGAGCCGTCGAGCTCGGCGTCGGGATCGGGGGCGAAGACGAGGCAGTCGGCGGCCACCGACCAGGAGCCGGGATCGCGCAGAGTGATGTGCTGCTCCCCACCGGCGACACGCCCCCACCACTCCCACACGTAGGCGGGGCCCGGTGGCTCGGCGTTTCTGATGACCACCGCGCGGCCGTTGATCTCCACGGTGAGCGGGTAGGCGCCGGCGCTACGACCATCCGCATACCGACGCACCCAGACGTAGTGCGGCGCGTCGGGCAGCTTCAGGGTGGCCTGCATCCGCGCCGCGGGGTCGTTGCTACTGAGGGCCGCGCCCCCGCTAAGGCCGCCCGGACAGACGGCGGCGGCGTCGCGGAGGGATGTCGTGATCTGCCACGCCGCAAACCCCGGAACGGGGTCAAAGCTCTCGGCCTCCACGCGCACGGGCTCCCCGGTGGCGAGGCTCTGGCCCACGGAGGCGAACAGAGCAAGACCGACACAGAGCAAAAAAGTCACAGCAGTAGCCTCCCTGGGTAGCAAGGGGGATTCCGTAGCGGGTCCTGCGCCGACTTTTCGCCGGGCCCGCCTCCGGCCCCTGTCTGCCCGGCCGGCGAGGCGGCCTTCGCGGCCAGAGCGTGGCCCTCGCCGACTGCGGCAGGTTGCCGGCGGCGATGTGCCGAACGTTCCCTGCACGGTGACTGATCTCTCCGGCGCCCCGGGGCGTCGGCCGCAAGCGAAGGTGTGGCTCATGAGACTGCGTACCGCGGCAGATGGTGTCCTCCGGATCCTCGCGTTGCTGGCCTTGGCCGCCTGTGCGGTGGCCCAGCCCACCGATGCGCTCGAGCAGGGCTTTTCTAACCCCCCGAGCTCGGCCAAACCCCACACCTGGTGGCACTGGATGAACGGCAATGTCACCAAGGAGGGCATCACCGCCGATCTGGAGGCCATGGCGCGCGTGGGTGTGGGCGGGGCCCAGATCTTCGACGTTACCGACGGTATCCTCCCCGGGCCGGTGGACTACGCCGGCGAGCAGTGGCGGGCGATGGTCAAGCACGCCATCACCGAGGCGGATCGGCTGGGTATCGAGATCTGTATGCACAATTGCGCGGGCTGGTCCAGCAGCGGCGGGCCGTGGGTGACACCTGAGCTGGCCATGCAGATGGTCGTCACCTCCGAGCTTAAGGCGGCGGGGCCGGCGCATCTGGACGAGGTGCTCAAGCAGCCGGAGACCCGGGTCGGGTACTACAAGGACATCGCCGTCCTGGCCTTCCCTACACCGGGGGCGGAGACCTCCGCCGCGGCCGTGCAGACACCGACCTTGAGCGCGAGTCTGGACAGCATCGATGTGGCTCGGGTGATGGACGGCGACCCGAGTACCACCTGCGTGATCCCCCTGCGCTCCCGGGAGCAGACCCAGTACATCGAGTTGTCGTACACCGAGCCCTTCACGGCACGCTCACTGGTCCTGCACCGGCCCGGCGGCAGGCAGGGCACGCGGTGCGAGTTGCTGGTGTCGGCCGATGGGCAGGAGTTCACGAGAGTCGCGGCCCTCTCGATCCCTGAGCCCGGTGTGACCCGGGCTCCCTACACAGTGAACTTCGACCCCGTCACGGGGCGTGCCTTCCGTCTGGCCTTCCCGGCCTCCGGGGCGTGGGGCACGGCGGCGGTGGGCGAGTTGGAGCTGCAGTCCGGTTTCCGGGTGGGGAATCTGTCGGCCAAGGCGGGCTACTCACGGGGCAACGACCCGGCTCCGGACAGGCGCGAGGTGCCGGCCGAGGCCTGCATCCCTGTGGAGCAGGTCTTGGATATCACCACGAGCATGGCCGCCGACGGCAGGCTGCAATGGGATGTGCCCGCGGGCGACTGGACGATCCTGCGTCTGGGCCACACCCCGACGGGCAAGGACAATCACCCGGCCCCCGAGATGCACTTCGCGGCGCTGCTGGGCAAGGTCATCGCCGACGTCGGCCCCCTGGCGGGCAAGACCCTCAACAACTCCCTGATCGACAGTTACGAGGTGGACTGTCAGAACTGGACCCCGCTCATGCGCCGAGAGTTCACCGCCCGCAGGGGCTACGACCCGCTGCCATACCTGCCGGCGCTCACGGGCCGGGTGGTGGACGACCCGGCCACGACAGAGCGGTTCCTGTGGGACTATCGCCGCACGCTGGCGGACCTGTTCCATGACAACTACTTCGGCCGCTTCGCCGAGCTATGCCACGAGCACGGGATGATGATGTCCGTCGAGCCGTATGGCAACGGGAACTTCGAGGATATCACGGCCGGGTCCAAAGGCGACATCCCGATGGGCGAGTTCTGGGCCGGGGCGGGAGGCTGGCTGGGGGCCGGGAAGCTGCCGGCTTCGGCGGCGCACCTGTACGGCCGGAGGTTCGTGGGCGCCGAGGCCTTCACCGCGAATCCCGAAAACGGCGGCTGGCGCAACCACCCGGGAAACATGAAGCAGCTCGGGGACCTGATGTACTGCTCCGGCATCAACCGCTTCATCTTCCACCGCTACTGCCACCAGCCGTGGATGGACCTGCTCCCCGGGATGACCATGGGTCCCCACGGCTTCCACTTCGAGCGCACCTCCACATGGTTTGACGAGAGCCCCACGTGGCTTTCGTACCTCACCCGCTGCCAGTACCTGCTGCAGGAGGGGCTGTTCGTCGGCGACCTTCTGTACTACATCGGCGAGGGGGCGCCGCAATCTCTGCCGGGCCGCGAGTCGCTGCGCCCCGCTCCGCCCGCGGGATATGACTACGACGGCTGCAATACGGAGGCACTGCTGACCCGGGTGAGCGTCGAAGACGGCCGCATCGTGCTGCCCGACGGCATGAGCTACCGTCTCCTCGTCTTGCCCGAGAAGCAGACGATGACCCCGACGACCCTGGCCAGGGTGCGCGACCTCATCGCCGCGGGGGCCACGGTAATCGGTCCCCGGCCCCAGAGCTCGCCCGGCCTGCAGGGCTATCCGGCCTGTGACGAGGAGGTCCGTGCCCTGGCCCGGGAGATCTGGGGCGATTGTGATGGCAAGACCGTTACCGAGCATGGGCTGGGCAGGGGCAGGGTGATCTGGGGCCGTCCGCTGGAGGAGGTCCTGGCCGCGCTCGGTCTGCCCCCCGCCTTCGAGTACAAAGGCACTCACACCAGCACGCGCCTGGTTCACATCCACCGTCGGGCCAACGGCGCCGAGGTGTTCTTCATCTCCAATCAGAGCCCGCGCAGCGAGTATGTGGACTGCACCTTCCGCGTCGGCGGCAGGGTACCGGAGCTGTGGCATCCGGAGACGGGAAGCACCGAGGAGGCGCCGGTTTACGTGGAGAGCGATGGCCGGACCACGGTGTCCCTGCGCTTCGAGCCGGCCGGATCGGTATTCGTCGTGTTCCGCAGAGCCTCCGAGGGCCGCGATCCGGTGGTGGCCGTTTCCTGCGACGGCAGGCCATTGTCGGAGTGGAAGCCGGCCTGGACGCCGGAGCTTGAGATCGTCAGCGCGGTCTACGGGGCCTTCACCGTGGAGGAATCGGGCTTCGTGGACGTCACAGAGCACCTGCGGAAGCTGGTGCGCGAGGATAAGCTCACGGTGGTGGCGAGCAACTCCATCGCAGGCGATCCGGCGAATCAGGTGGTCAAGCAGATGCGGGTGGACTATACCATCGGGGGCAGGAATCTCACCAGGACCGTGGACGAGAACCGCACCCTCACCATCCCCGAGGGCGACGACCCCACCGAGGGCCCGCTCTTGATCCGCCGGGCGCTGTACGGGATCCTCCCCGAGGACCCCGACGCCGAGCCGCCGACGCAGACCGTGGATGTGACGGAGGTTTTGCGCGACCAGGTCGAGGACGGCAGTCTGCTGATCCGCGCGGACAATAGCATGGCCGGAGACCCGGCGCCGCTCATCGTCAAGCAATTGCGTGTGCAGTACGCCCTGGACGGGCAGACCTACCACAAGACCGTGGCCGAGAACGCTATCCTGGCGCTGCCGGACTACACCGAGAGTGTGGCCGCCGTTCACGACACGCCGCCGGCCGAATTGCACCTCAACGAGAGCGGGGCGCCAGTGCTCACCGCCTGGGCGGCCGGTGAGTACTCCGCGCTGACTGCCTCCGGTGCCCGGCGAAGCGTGACGGTGGGCGAGATTCCGGCGCAGGTCGCCGTCACCGGACCGTGGCAGGTCGCCTTCCAGCCGGATCGCGGGGCGCCGGCAAACGCCACGTTCCCACAGTTGGCCTCCTATACCACCTCCGAGGACCCCGGAATCAGGCACTTCTCCGGCACGGCCACGTATACGAAGACCATCGAGGTGCCCGCGGCTCTGGTGGCCGCAGGCACCGTGCTGTGTCTGGACCTGGGCACGGTACGGGAGATGGCGCGGGTGCGGCTCAATGGCAGGGACCTGGGGCTGCTGTGGAGGGCGCCGTTCCGGGCGGATGTGACCGGGGCGGTGCGGGCCGGGAGCAATGAGCTGCAGCTCGAGGTCACCAATCTGTGGATGAACCGTATCATCGGGGACGAGCAATTGCCCCCGGATTGTGAGTGGAGCGGCAGCGCTCTGAAGGCCTGGCCCCGGTGGCTATTGGAGGGCGGGCCGCGCCCGGAGACGGGCCGGGTGACCTTCACCACGTGGCGGCACTACACCGCCGAATCACCCCTGCCCGAGGCCGGTTTGCTGGGGCCGGTGATGCTGAGAGCGGGCCGGCAGGTACCTCTAGCGGCGCGGTGAGGTGGCGGGGAACGGCCGTGGTGCGTGGCGCGTGGCGCGTTACGGCAACGGCACGGCCGCCTCCGTCCCGTTACCGTCATCCGCCTCTATCCGCCGTTATCCTGTCCATCCTGTCTGTCGTTGCCTTTGCCGTCATCCTGTCCGCCCTGTTGGCCGCACATCAAGGAGCTCCGATCATGCGCGCTTCCGCTCTTGACCTTTCCACTCTGTGCCTCGGTCTCGGGGCCCTCGTTTTCTGCCTGCGTCCGAGTATCGCGCAGCCGCGGATCATCCTCGAGGCCGAGGACTTCCAGGCAGGCGGCGGCTGGGAGGCCCGACCCTGGGAGGACGGGTACTTCTGCGCCTCCTTCGCCAGCGACTTCCTGTCCCGGCAGGCGTTCCTGGGCGCCCCGGCGCAGGGGGAGACCTCGGCCGCCACCGCGGAGTTTGAGGTGCCCCAAAGCGGACGGTACGCGCTGTTTGGTCGCTACGCCTGCCCGTTCATGCACAATGCGGAGTTCCGGGTGGTAGTGGAGCAAGGCGGAGAGCGCACAATGGAGCGCACCTTCGGCCGGCTGCAGAGTCCGAAGATCTGGCCTTTCGGCGGCGGCATTCAGCCCATGCCCACGTACGATTGGGGCGGTGGCGACAACCTCGTCTGGGAGGGCGAGCAGGTCGAGTTCCGGCTTCGCGAGGGTCCGGCGAAGGTGACGCTCCTGGCAGGTCCGCAGCCAGAACCGGCGGCCGAGCGCCAGATAGATGTGCTCTTGCTCACCGCGCTGGATGAGGAGGTCACCCGGCGGCTGCAGAGCTGGTCGTACCTGCCTCTGGACGGACTCTTGACCCAGGAGGGCGAGGTGGAGCTGCGGGTGGGAAACGGCCCTGAGACCGGCGGCGGTATGGTGGTGGAGCTGACCACCGTCGAGCACAGCCCGTACTGGGTGCACGGCCGCGACTGGCGCAGCCCGCTGGTCATCGGGGCCAGGGGCGTGGTGGAGGGCAAGCCTGCGCCCGAGGATATGATCCGGCCGGGGCAGTCCAGCCCGCCGGTGTCCATCGGCCACCGCCTGGACAGGCTTAATGAATCTACGCTGAAGGCGGAGCTCAGGTATGAGGAGGGTGCCGCGGAGGGGACGGACGCAGTCTTCGAGTTCACAGCCATCGGTGGGGCGGGACCGGCCGTGGTCGGTGGCGCGGGGGCGGCCGGCGTTAGTCGGGAGGACTCTGCCGCCGTCGGTGGGGCGGGAGCCGCCGTCGGTGGGGCGGGACCGGCCGTCGGTGGGG
>CAYRFY010000104.1:6905-15902 GCA_964423635.1 uncultured Armatimonadia bacterium
CGGTGGGGCGGGAGCCGCCGTCGGTGGGGCGGGACCGGCCGTCGGTGGGGCGGGACCGGCCGTCGGTGGGGCGGGACCGGCCGTCGGTGGGGCGGGAGCCGCCGTCGGTGGGGCGGGACCGGCCGTCGGTGGGGCGGGCTTTCCAGCCCGCCGGTCCTCGGACTCGCGGGCTGGAAAGCCCGCCCCACGAAGGGTGCTGCGCACCATCCACTACTGCGACTCCACCACGCGGCTGATCCGCTTCGCCATTCCGGGCAATGTCCACGGGGAGGAGCAGATCCGCACCGCGGAGGAGGAGCTGGAGCGCATTGTAGCGTACCTCAAGTCGTTGCCGGATGAGCGGCCCACGCCGAAGCTGCTGGGCATCCGGGGCGTGTTCACCGGGCACTTCACGGGCACGGACACCTCGCAGCGGGTGAGGGACCTGGCGGCGGAGATCCGCGAGGAGTTGGTGGGTGAGGCGGCCGAGGCGGGGATACAGGTGGAGAGCCTGGGTGACGAGATTGGCCTCAAGCTCGCCGAGCCTTCGGAGGAGACCAACCAGGCCTTCCGGGAGCACCTGCAGGACTTGGGGGTGAAGCCCGAGGACCTCCTCCCGCCCGATGCGCAGACGCAGGGCGTGGCCGATCCCTGGTCTCTGGTGTCCCTGGACTACGGCTGTCGCGAGACCAATCCGGCTCTGTGGTACCACTCGCAGGTGTTCGGGTACGAGAACGGGAGTCTGCTGGAGCTGGAGCGCCGGACCGCACAGATCACCGCCGACAGCGGCGGTAAGCTGCGTACGGGGGCCAACTACTCACCACACCCGTGCTATTGGCCCCGGGAGTTCCAGTGGGTGCGGCCGTTCAAGCTCGGGGCGCTCACCATGCCCTGGAGCGAGGACTACGTGTGGGGCATTCCGGAGCTCAGCCCGCAGGTGACCGGGTACTTGATGGAAGTGTTCCGCTGCGGGGCCAAGTACCACGATCTTCCCATCGTGTTCTATGTCATGCCCCACGAGCCGGGTAATACCCCGCGGAGCTTCCGCCTGAGCTACTACTCCGCTTTGGCCCACGGCGCCAGGCTCATCCACCACTTCTGTGTCACTCCGATCGTGACCGCCTATACGGAGAACTACGTGAGCGCGCGTTTCCTGCCCATGTACGGGGAGATCGCCGCCGTCGCGCGGGATGTGGCGAGCTTCGAGGACATTCTCGTCGAGGGCAAGGTGCGTCCGGCCAAGGTGGCGCTGCTGATCTCCGGCTCCACCGACCTGTGGGACGCCTCGCCCAACTACAACCACGAGCGCAAGTGCCTGTACTACGCTCTGCGGCATTCAGGGGTGCCGGTGGACTTCGTCACCGAAGACGACATCGCCGAGGGGCTGCTTGACCCCTACCGCGTGCTGTACATCAGCGCCTCGCACATGACTGGGGCGGCGGCCCGGGCGCTGGGTGCCTGGGTGGAGGCGGGTGGCACCGTGCTGTCCACAGCCGGCGGCGGCCTTTTGGACGAGTACAACCGGCCTCACGAGACCATGCTCGAACTGTTCGGCCTGGAGAGCGCGGACCTGCGCGAGCACGACGCTTTGCCGGACACCATGCACACGCTCCCACGCCTGCGTCCCGTGAGCGGCTTGCGGCTATCTCTCCCCGGCGCCACGCCCGCAGTGCTTCCGGCCCTGGCGACGGTGCAGAGGCTGCAGCCCTCGGAGAGCGGGCAGACGGTGGGGCTGCTGCATGACGGCTCGTCGGCGGCGGTCCTGTGTAAGAGGGGCCGGGGCCAGGCCCTGCTCATCGGCGGCTTTCCGGGAGCCGCGTATGTCTCGCCCGCCATCCCGCTTCGGCCCTGGGACCGGGGCACCACCGATGAGGCCATGTGTCACTTCTTGCCCACCGAGTTCGACGGGCAGGCGCGAGACGCGATTCTGTGGCCCCTGCAGCAGGCGGGCATCGTGCCGGATGTGCGGGTCTCGGAGCCCGTGGTGGAGTGGAATGTGGTCGACGCCCCCGGGGGCAGCGCCATCTTCCTGCTGAACTGGACGGGCGAGCCCATCGAGGCGCTGCAGGTCACGGTGCGCGGTGAGCTGGGCGACCGGAGTGTGTCCTCGACGCAGCAGGGTGCCCTGCAGCCGGAGAGGACGCCGGACGGCTGGAGGGTGACGCTGCCGCTGGGGATCACAGACTGCATCATGGTGAGGACGGAGGGATAAGGGAGCGGCCGTTCTCCGCCGCTCACCTCCCCCGGCGGCTCGCGGAGCCGCTTGCCGGGAGAGACGGCCGCCCCTGCGGGGCGCTTGCGGGTGAGGCGCCGGGCTTCGGCAAGCCGCCGTACTCAGACAAGGGCACGCGCCCGCCCCATCCCACACGCCAAAAGGAGGCCACCATCCGACATGCTCAACACCTCCCGTCTTGTTCTGGCTCTTTGCGCATGCCTCATCCCATTGCCCTCCCTCGCCGCCGATCTGTCCCCGGTCGATGAGCCCCTCGGCGCCCGGTACTCGGTGGGGATGACTCTGTGGCACATGGGCCACGATGTGGAGATGATCGGGAAGTTCCATGAGTTCCTCACCGACCGCGAGCTCCTGGCCGACCTGACCGCGCGGCAGCCGGGAGCGCCGGAGACGGCAGAGGCCGTGCTCGTCGAGCCCGAGCTGTTGCCTCAGGAGCAGCGCGGCGGCTGGGGCGTCTCAGGAGAGTACCTGACCTCCGGCGCCACGGATGCGGGGCCCACGGTGAGCTTCCCGCTGCGCATTCCCCGGGACGGCCTGTACCGGCTTTGGGTGCAGTACCGGGGCTGGACGACGGGAACGGGGGTGACGAGGCTGCGGCTGTACCCGGCCGGTGCCCTGCAGGAAGCTCCTTTGGTGGATGACGAGGTGTACGATTACGCCTGCGAGCAGGACGGTCCGGCCTGGCATGACACGCTGGTGGACCTCGCGGCCGGAGAGTACATAGTCAAGCTTGGCCATGTCACCCGCTGGTGGCACGCGGGCAAGGGTCCCCGGGGTTACCAACCGCGGCAGATCGACTGCCTCTACTTCACGCCCCGGCTGTGGGCGGAGCCCCCGGACGCCGGTCTGCGCCAGACCCTGCGGGATACCGGCGGGCAGGACGGGATCCAGTGGTCCGTTGAGGAACCGCTGAGCGCCCAGGAGGCCGCCCTGTGGCGCCGATGGCAGGTAAGGCCGATCTCATGGGAGCAGCGCGAGAGCGCCCCGGAGCTGTTCACCCTCAGCCGGGAGTTTTGGCAAGAGCAGGTGGAGGCGCTGGCCGCCGAAGGCTACGACGAGGCGGAGCCGCCCGACTATCGCGATCCGCGGCGTCAGGTGATCTTCGATGACCGCTGGAACATGGTGGCCAACCCGGTGCGCATCGCCCGGCAGGTAGCGACGCTCCAGACAGACCTGCGCTCCGAGCCCACAGAGCATGTGTACTACTGGGTCAACGCCGCGGAGTTCTCCGAGGTCACGGGAGGCTGGGAGCGGCAGGGCACGAACCTCGCCGCCACCTACTCGGACTTCAGCGGCGAGGCGAGCCACCGCATCGAGGTGGAGAAGGCGGGCACCTACCGGTTGTGGGTGAGGTTCCGCAATATCAACTATCACGCCCCCTGGCGGCTGACGGCCACGGCGCCCTCGGGCGAGAGCATCCAGTTCGACCGCGATCAGCAGTCCTACCCGCAGGATGGAGGCAACCGTGCCACCTGGCAGACCGTGGGCGAGCTGAGGCTGGAAGCAGGACAGGCGGCGGACATCCGCATCGTGCCTCTGGCTTTCCGCCAGCCGGGCACCTACCGGGGCATCTACTCGGTACTGCTGACCACAGACCGGTCCTATGAGCCCCGGGGCTCGGTGAAGCCTCCAATCACCAGAGAGCAGTATTTGTCCCGGGCCAGGGCGGCGGGAGCCGCCGAAGGTGACGGCTATCTGCTGTGGACCCCGCCAAACCGCCTCACGCCGCTGTCGCAGGAATCATGGCCCGACGATCTGGAGCAAAGGGCGTCCGGTGATGAAGTGGGCGAACACCGTCTCGCCCTGCCGCGAGAGTCCACGTTGGGCCTGCCTCTGTACCTGCGGAGCCTGCGCGAGGAGCCGGTAGCCCTGGAGGTGGAGTGCGGCTCTCTTGCGGGCGAGGCGGGAACGTTTCCCGGCAAGCTGTCGTGGCGCGTGATGGCCTTCTGCCCGTATGGTCCGGAGCGGCAGCAGTGGTCGCCCTTCATGCTGCTGCGTCGGCCCGATCTCACACTGCCGCCGTGGAACGTGGCCGGCCTGTGGGTGACGGTGGACAGCCGCGGCGTGCCGCCCGGGCAGTACACCGGGAGCATCACATTGCGGGCCCAGGGACTGCCCGAGCACAGGGCGAACCTGACCGTCCGCGTCTCCCCCATAGCCGTCGCGGCACACAGCCCGGTACTGGTGGGCGGCTGGACGGCGCCCCCGGAGGGCGAGGCGTACGTGCGCGACTACCGCGAGCATGGAATGAACATCTGCTACAGCGCCCTGACGAAGCAGGAGATGGAGCGTCGCGGCATCAAGCTTCTGGCTCTGCCGACCTGGAGCGCCACGGTGGAGGGCATCCGCGAGCAGATCTCCCAGCTCAAGGCCGGCGGCCTGGACTACGAGGACTTCATCTTCACCATCCGCGACGAGCCCTCCGGGGACACGGAGGAGAAGCTCAAGGAGTACCTGGATGTGGCCAGGGCGGTGGGCGAGGCCGACCCACAGGCACGGGTGAGCTTCAACCCGGGCGAGGCCGCGTCTCTGAAGACCTTCGAGCTGCTGGACCCTTTCTGCGACTTCTGGCTGCCGTATACCATCCATCGCTCGTACCCGCCGGCGCAGGCCGCAGCCAAGCGGGCGATCTTCACGGTCAAGCCCTGGATGTGGTACACCACACCCTGCCTGTGGGACAAGAGCCCTGCTTTGCCCGGGCAGCTCTACGACCAGATTCGCTCCGTTCCGGCTCAGCCCGGCCGGTGCGTGGGGACGGCCTTCTTCGCCTTCTACTATCCCTTCCGCGACCCATGGGACACGGCCTACGAGCACATCGCCGATGTGGCGGTGACGGTCTTGCCCTCGCGGCACGGCCCGATAGCGACGCGGGTATGGGAGGCCATCGGGGAGGCGGCGGTGCATGCGAACCTGGCCGTCATGATTCGCGAGAAGGCCGGGGCGGCGACGACGGACGAGCTTGAGGATCCCGAGCTGAAGCGGCTGGTTTCAGAGGGCACAGTGGAGGAGTTGCTGGGGTGGCTGGAGGCCGGTCCCTAGAGGTCCGGCCGAAGAGCCCGGCCAGCCCGGTTTGTGTCATCCTGAGCGTCCATCTCGCGCAGCGGGATAGCGAAGGATCTCGCCATATGCCGGGAGATTCTTCGAGCTGCTCCCTCCGGGAGCGGACGCTCTCAGAATGACACTTCCATGCGCATGTCGACTTCTCGGCCGCGTCTCTAGCGACGCAGGGGCCGGCCGGCGATACTGAGGATACAGGGCACATAGTTACCCGCGCCCCGGCCCTTGTGGTACCCGCTGCTCTCAGGGAGACAGAACGTTGTCGGCTACCGGCTCTTCACAACCAAGATCCGCGCACTTCCGCAGCCTGTACGCCCTGCTGGACAAGTGCGACAGTCTGCGGGCGCAGATCGCGGCCCACGAGTTCTATGTCCGTCGCGGGCGCCTGGGTCTCGATGCCCCCGACTGCCCGGCGGATGTGGCCGCCATGGTGGCCCAGTTGCGGGGGGGTCTGAGCGACCTGGGCAGGCTGGGTGTGGTGTTGCGCGAGGGCCTCGAGAGCACCGGCAGCGGCGAGGTGCTGCGCGATGGCGCAGAGCCGGCCGGCTCGGTGGTGCGAGTGGCCGACGGGCTCCCCTGGGACCGGCCGGGAACCGTGGCCGGACAGGAGATCATCGGCCCCGACGGCGGGCCGATGGTATGGGTGCCTGCCGGGTGGTTTACCATGGGTGACGACTCGGGCCCCATCGACGCCCGCCCCGCGCACCCCGTCACCTTGACCCACGGACTGTGGATCGCGAAGTTCACCGTCACCAACGCCCAGTATGCATCGTTCCTCACCCAGTACGGCGGCGCGCGGGACGAAGTGGGTCTGGAAATGGTGGAGCTGGAGGCCGAGTGGTCCGAGCTGTACGCCCAGGGCACGCGCTATCTAGCGCGGACGGGCCGCGAGCGCCATCCGGTGGTGGGTATTTCCTGGTTCGGGGCGCAGCACTATGCCGAGCACTACGGGATGCACTTGCCCACCGAGGCGGAATGGGAGTACGCCGCCCGTGGCAACGAAGGGCGACAGTACCCCTGGGGCGATGAGTGGGACCCGGAGAAGTGCTGCTGCCCGGCGCACCATGGGGGCGGCGTCCCCGGTACACTGCCGGTGGGCGATATGCCCGCCGGCGCGAGCTGGTGTGGCGCCCTGGACATGGCCGGCAATGTCTGGGAGTGGTGCGCCGACTGGTACTCGGAGGACTACTATCGCACCCGGCCGGGCGAGGATCCGTCCGGCCCGGAGACCGGCCAGTTCCGGGTCCTGCGGGGCGGCTCGTGGGTGCCTTACCCGGACAATTGCAGGTCCACCTTCAGGTTCAAGAACTCTCCGGTGGTTCTGGCCGAGGACTACGGCTTTCGCGTGTGCATCCGGCCGGCGACGGCGACGGCCGCCACGGAAAGCCCGGCGGCGGGGGTCTGCCATTGGGTGGGCGAAAACGGCGGCGCCAGTAGCGGGTAGGAGGGGGTAGGAGGGCCGCGGCGCCACCGCAGCCAAGACGTCCGTATCCAGAACCAGAAGAGGAAGCGCGCTCATGCGGCACACCGTCATTCTGCTCATCCCGTTTTGCTGTGGCACCTTCCCGGCGGTCGCGCAGGAAGCCCCGCTCGGGCTGGAGACGTTCGCCGCTGCTGAGTTTGCGCCCCACTGGACCGTGGACAGCTCGCGAGAGGCCGAGGCCGCTATCGACGCCGAGCGACAGGTGCTTGTCCTCACCGGCCCGGACAATACCTACTGCCACATCGAGGCCCAACTCCCGGCCGACGCCGACCGTCTCCAGGTGGATCTGTGCAATGTCAATGACGTGTCGGCCTCCTGGTCTCCCAGCGTGATCCTCTACTGGGATGAGCGCAACTACACCCGCCTCATGGTGAGCCTGACGTACTCGCTGCGGGTAGATACGGTCGTGGAGGGCGAGGCCTCTTCGGCTACGGGTCCGGTGACCGTCCACGCGGGCGTCTGGCACCGCGTGGTCGCCGACCTCGCAGGCGAGCAGGTGGTGTGGAAGTGCGCGGCGGAGGGCGAGGACCTCCGGGAGGTCTGCGCTCTGCCGCGGACCGAGAGTTGGCGCGGGGCGCCGAGGCTGATTCTGGGCAAGGGGTACATGCCCCCCAGTGGGGGCAACCCGGACTTCGACAACGACTATGGCCGCAATACCAAGCGCGTCCGGGTGGAGTATGACAGCCTCGTGCTGGGTCCGGCGGCGCCCCACGTCGAGGCCCTCGCCCGAAGCGCCGCTTTGCGCGCCGTGGCCGGGGAGGTGGATACCGCCGAATTGCAGGTGGCCTTCTGGCCTCAGATCACTCGCCCGGACACCGAGGGCGAGATTGCCCTGGTGCCCGATCTGTACCAGCGCCTGGCTCTGGTGTACTGCAACTACGATGAGCGTCACTCCGCCCCTGCGCTGCGCTTCGAGCTACAGGCTCCGGAGGCACTGGGGCTGAGGGATATCTGTTTCGGGCGGCACCGGCTGGAGATTGAGCGCACCGTGGACGGAGGCACCGCCACCTACTCGGTGACACCCGCCGAGGGCTTCACTCTCCCGGCGAGCTTCGCCGGTGTCCCGCAGGGGGAGCAGACGGGCCGGGGCTGGTTCAAGTGGCCCACCAGTCCACAGACGCCCCCGCTGCTTGTGCACTGCGAGCCCACGGGCGACGCGGACGGGGGTCTTTTTCGCGCGCGAGTGGTGTGCGCCACCGGAGCCGGGCCGTGGCGTGAGATGAAGGTCCACGTCACCGCGCCCCTGGCTGCACTGCGGCAGACCTCGGACAGGGACCTGGGCATCTCGCTATGGGACGGTCGCCCACAGCCCGGCGGCGCCGACGGCGAGGGCGCCCTGGATCGCTGGATGCAGACGCTCTCGCGTGTCGGCGTCAGGCGCATCCATTGCGGAGGTGAGGCCTCGGTAGTGACGGCCGCCAGGGCCCACGGTATAGCGCCCTTCCTGATGTCCTGGTGGCATTACTCGGACCAGTGCCCGCCCTCGTTCTCGCCCACCGATGAGGAGCGGGCCACCGGGGCCCGGCGGCCGGGCGCGGACTTCTGCCCCGTGGTGATCGCCGAGGGCAGCGGCACCTACGGCCGGTTCCTGGACACCGTCACCGAGAAGATGCAGCAAAGTGACTGCACCGGCTTCATGCTGGATTACGAGTGCGCCATGCCGCTTTGCACCTGCGACCGCTGCCGGCAGGCCTTCTCGGAGTACGCCGAGCTCCCGGACGTGTCCTGGCCCGCGGACGTGCAGAAGGGCGGGCGGTATTACGAGCAGTGGATCAGCTTCCGCTGCTTCCAGGGCGCGCAGTATGTGAAGGTCATCCGCGACGCGGCCCGGAGGGCCAGGCCCGACTGCCCCATGCAGGCCTGGGTCGCGGGCTACGACTACAACGGCACCATCCACTCGGCCACCATCGACATCTCCATGGCCTCCCTGTACATGACCGAGCCTGAGGTGCCGCACTATACGCTCCCGGCGGACTACTCGGACATGTGGACGGCCGACGCGGGGATCGGCAGTGTCGAGGCCGGGATTCAGACGGTACAAGATTCACTGAATGTGGTGGACAGGCCCATCATCTTTTGCTCCTCAATCATCTACCCCCTGGGCTCGGACACGGTCTGGAGCGATCCGCAAATCCTGGACGCGCAGATTCAGGCGATCATCGCCCAGGGCGCCAGGGGGCTGTCTTTCTGGGGCGGGCACACCGACGGCGCGCTGGACGGAAGATACCTGCACAAGCTGGTGAAG
>CAYRFY010000105.1:0-15835 GCA_964423635.1 uncultured Armatimonadia bacterium
CTCGGACCCCACTGCGCCGGGGAGCTACACCGTCGCCACACTGGCGGGATCGGGCGCCGCTTCTTACGTGGACGGCACCGGCACGGGCGCGGCGTTCAGTACGCCCAGGGGAGTGGCCGTGGACTCAGATGGAAATGTGTACGTGGCCGATACCAGTAACCGACGAATCCGCATGATTCGCCCCAACGGGCAGACCGTGACCATAGCCGGCTCCGGGTCCTTTGGGGCGGTGGACGGCGCCGGGAATGCGGCCAGCTTCTCCTCTCCGTACGGCATAGCCGTGCTGCCGGACGCCGGGCAGGGGATCACCCTGGCGGTGTCTGACAATGCGTGGCTGTTGCGACAGGTTAGGATCAAGGATTGGGGCACGGGGAGTCCGACGTCCCCGACCGGCTGGGTCGTGCAGACGCTCGCCGGGGCCTATGCCTCTTCGGGCAGCAGCGATGGTGATGGCTCGGTGGCCCGGTTCAACGGACCGCGCCTGCTGGGCTCCGATGCCGCCGGGAACGTGTACGTGGCGGACAATGCGAACTCGGCCATCCGCAGGGTGGCCCCCAACAACGGATTCTTCCCGGTGGGAGATGTCACGACCGCGCCGCCGCCCGAGCCGGTGCGGATGGCCAATGTGGACGGGTACTTCCCCTGGGCGGGGGGCGAGGACCGGCCGCTGCTTGAGTACGGCGACATCGCTGCCGGCGCTACGAGCACTCCCCGTAACTGGTCGTTCGCCGTCCCCGATGGTGTGACGGCTTTCGAGTTCAGCGTCACGGTGCAGGGTCTCGCCGAGCCGTATGCCCCGGCGGAGGGTGCGGATGGCGACGACAACGGGGGCAAGGGCTCGACGCGGGTGATGATGACGACACTCGCCGGCTCGACCACCGGCGTCAACGGCTATGTGGACGGCATGGGCAACAACGCCCGGTTCCGCTGTATCGTGGGGGTCGCTCTCGACGATGACGGCAATGCCTATGTGTGCGACTCGGAGAACAACGCCGTCCGGCGCATCGGTACCGATGGACGAACCACAACGGTGGCCGGTAGCGCAGGCAGCGGCGGGTATGCGGACGGTCTGGGCAACGTCGCGAAGCTCAACTACCCCAGCGGGATTGCGTACATAGGCGGGGAGAACCTCTCCGAGCCCACCAGTTGGCCCACGGGAACCGAGGGGTTCCACCTGGTTGTCGCCGATCTGGACAGCGATCGCATCCGTATCATCCGGTGTCCGTACAATACGTACAGTGGCAGCACGCCGTGGGAGCTGTGGAACCCGGCCTTCTACCAGGTGGACACCATCGCCGGTGACGGCACCTCGGGCTATGCCAACGGCACCGGTGACGTCGCCCAATTCGCCGCCCCGGACGACGTGGCCGTCGGCCCCGGCGGCATCGTCTACGTGTGTGAGCGTGGCGGTGGGAACCGGATCCGGACCCTGCGGTGGCTGGGTGGCGATCCGCTCAGCCCCACCAACTGGCAGGTTGAGCTGCTGGCGGGGGCCATAGACGGCAGCAGCGGGTACGTCGATGCCACGGGCTCCAGCGCCCGGTTCGACGACCCCCGCGGTATCACCGTGGGTCCCGACGGGAATGTGTATGTCGCGGACACGTACAATGACTGCATCCGCAAGATCACGCCCGACGGTGTGGTCACGACCCTTGCCGGCACAGACACCAGCGGTTATGTGGATGCCGTCGGCAGCGCGGCACGGTTCTACCGGCCCTGGGACATCGCGGCGGGTCCGGACGGACACCTCTACGTGGCCGACCGGTACAACTACCGCATCCGCCGAGTCACGCTCGGCGGCGCCGTGACCACCGTGGCCGGGACAGGCTCAGCCACGCGCAGCGATGGCCGCGGCGACGCGGTGGGACTTCAGGACGATCTGGGCATTGGAGTGAGCGCCGGCGGCGACCTTTACGTGGGTGAAGCCGAGTGTCTGCGGCTCATCCAGAGGATCGTGGACGTGGGCGGCAACCTGGCGGCCGCTCCGTAGCGCTCCGAGGCGGAACGCCGCGCGGACAGGACGTCGTACTCACGGCAGCCGCCCCCACACTGAGGGCGGCTGCCTGTTTGTCGGTCGGTACCCTCGAGCATTGCGTCTTGGGCTCGCGCACGTACTCTGCTATGATATGGCGTCGGCCGACGCGGCGGAGAGAGCAATCGCCGACAAACGCGGAGAGCCTTCATGGAATCTAGCCGGCCACTCACGCTGCGCCTCGCCGCCTCCGGAAACGACAGGACTGAGCAACTGCCCCTTCCCACCGGGTGGGATGCCCGGGTATACCCCATGCAGGACCGCCCGGCTCTGTCCGACGAACAGGTCGCCAGAGCATTGGCAGAGCCGGTGGCCGCCGAGCCCATCAGCCGGGCCGCGAAGGGCGCCACCTCGGCGGCGATCCTTGTCGACGACTTCCGCCGCCCAACCCCGGCCGAGCAACTCTGTCATCTGGTCATCGACGAGCTGACCGCTGCGGGGGTGCCCGCCGCGGGGATCACGATCTTTTTGGGCAACGGGGCTCACCGGCCAATGAACAAGCAGGAGGTTGCCCGACGCCTGGGCGGCGCCATGGACCGGGTGGGCAGAGTGATCTCCCATGATGCCTACAGCCCGGACGTGACCTATGTCGGCATGACCTCCTCGGGGAACCCGGTACTGGTCAATGCCGCCGCCGCGGCCGCCGACTTCTCCGTCACCATCGGCATGGTCTATCCCCACCGCCTGACCTCCTGGGCCGGTGGGGCGAAGATGGTGCTCCCCGGCATCAGCCACGTCTCCAGCATCCACTATCACCACAGCCGAATCGGTGGCGGCGAATGGGCCGGAGCTCCGGGGAAGTCCCGCTCGCGCAGGGATATCGAGGAGGCGGGCAGGCTCTTCGGCCTGAACGTTTCACTGTGCGCCGTCATCAACTCCGAGGGGCGCATGTGCGGTCTTGCCGTGGGAGAGCCCACAAAGGCCCATGCAAAGGCGGTGGCCTTGGCCCGACGGGTGGGCGCCACTCCCATCGATCCGGGACCGTTCGACCTGGCAATCGTCAACGCATATCCCCTGGACGGCGATGCCACCCAGTACACCAAGGCGCAGGCGCCGGCCCTGGAGCTCAACTGCCCGATGCTCATCATCAACGACTTCGCCGACCCCAGCACCTACCACGGCCTGTATGACGGCCCGCTGGATCAGTACCGGAAGCGTCCCCTGCCTCCCTTGCCGGAGCAGACCGAGGCCTTGCTGATAAACGCCGGGGTGTTCATGTACTGCCCTCAGTACGGGAGCGGGTTTGTCCCACCGGACCGCACGTGGTACTGCGACAGCGACTGGGGGCGTCTGATGGAGGCCATGGCCCGGAGGTTCGTCACACCCCGGGTGGCGGTCTTCCCCACGGCGCCGCTGCAGCTTCCCGCGGCGCGGGACGGCGGGAAGTGATAGCGCCAGGCGGGTCTATGCACAGAACGGCGGCACGCGGAGAACGGCCGCAGGAGGCGCCTACCGCCCGGCGCCCAGCGCCGCCTGCACCGCCGGCAGCAGTAACTCGGCGATGAGCCGGTGGCCCTCGACGTATGGGTGGCAGCCGTCCTGTATCAGTTCCAGGCCGCCCGGACGATCCTCGAACAGGGAGAAGACGTCCACCACGGGGACCCCCACTTCCTTGCCCAGCTCCTCCACCGCCTGCGCATAGCGCCTGACAAGGTAGTTCATATCCTGGTTTTCAGCATACCCGCTCATGTTGGAGTACAGGTAGGCTCGGGTCATCGGGTTGGGGGTGCAAAGCACCACGGCGGCCCCGGCCGCCCTGGCCTGTTCCACCATGCTGCGGAGATTGGCGACGTACTGCACCAATGGTATCCGCGGCTCGGAGCGCGCCACCGGACCGGCGTCGACCACGCAGGCGTCGTTGAGGCCGAACATGATGACCACGACCTTCGGCTCCTCGGCGAGCACGTCTCGCTCCATGCGGGCCAGTCCCCCGGCCGTGGTATCCGACCCCAGCCCCGCGTTGACGACCTCCACTTCGACACCCCGCTCCTGCAACCCGGCCTGCAGCAGACCGGCGAAGGTCTGGGGTTCGGTCACCCCGGGGCGCACGCCTCGGGTGACCGAGTCACCGAAGGCCACCACCTTCGGCGGCTGCGGGGCCAGGGCGACCTCGTCCAGCCATTCGCGGCCTAGGCGGGCGAAGTGCACGCTATTGTGCCCGCCGGCCCGCTGCCACCAGGCCAGCAGGATCGTGCCGTCGGTGGCCTGTGCGATCGTGGGGTAGCAGGCGGTGTCGAAGGACAGGCCGCCCTCGGGCGTTGTGCCCGGGGTGGCTACGGTGCGTGCCCGCGACCAGGTCTCACACTCGTCTTGGCTCAGCGCCACCACCAGAGGGTAGCGATTGGCGCTGCTATTGTCCCAGGCACGGAGGATGTCGCCATCGGCGAGGCGGTAGAGTGCCGCGGGGGAGTTGTATCCCCGCAACCGGCTGGGCTTCACAGGCTCCCAGGTCAGCCCCCCGTCGTGGCTCACGGTCTCATAGGGGCGGGCCTGATTGGTGCGCAGGACGGCGAAGAGGTCGCCGTTGGCCAGTCTTACCAGGGCCGGCTCGTCCAGGCCCATGGTGGGGATGTCCGGCCCCGCGTCGGCTCCCGGCGTCCAGGTGCGGCCGCGATCGTGGGAGATCAGCACCCCCGACCGGATGGTCATGGCGCCCTCATCGGCCACGGGCCTGTCGTCCTCGGCGTGAAGGTCCCAGGAGTAACCCATCACCACCGTATCGCCATCCAGCCACAGCGGGCTGTGCACGCAGCCGCAGACGTACTTGCGCGCCACCGTCAGAGGGTCCTGCTGGGTCCACGTCTGCCCGCGGTCCTCGCTGACGGCAACGCGAAACACGCTGCGCGCGATCTTGCCCTCCTGCCCTTCGCGGGGCATGGCGTGGGTGGCAAACACCGTGATCCGTGCGCCGTCCACCAGCAGGTTTGCATCGGTGATGTAGCTGGGGCCGGGCAGCCCCATGACCTGCACCGGCTCCGACCACGTCTTCCCGGCATCCTTGGTGGACTGAATCCAGATCGAGTTGATGTTGGCCGAGTAGACGCAGTAGATGGTGTTCCCGTCGTCGGTGCCCAAAGTCGGGATCTCCACATCTCCCTGCAGACCGACGCCAAGCTGTCCGGTCTCGAACAGCGGCTGGGCCCCAACGGTGGCAAGAGGCAAGGCGACAAGAACCGCGGCGGGTAGAAGTAGCATATGGAAGACTCCTTGGGGAACGGCGGTCGCGAGTCAAAAGTCGCGGGTCGCAAGTCAACGGCAACGGTCCCGCAAGGCGGGAGCAACGGCGGACGAGCAGTGCGCTGGGAGGCACGCCCCTGCCTCTCCCACGGGTTGCACCCGTGGCTAGTGTGCATTGCCCCTTCGGGGCAGACGGCGACGACACGGCACGCGGTCCCCTGCCTCTCCCCCTATCCCCTACTCAGGCGGTGCAGGAGGTACTCCATGTACTCGCCGAACCGTTCCCATGTAATGTCCGGCGGAGCACCGTGGTCCAGTTCCGGGATGTAGCCCCCATCCTCCACCAGCGGCATTACGCGGTCCACCTCCTGGCGCATCGTCTGCCCGCCCTGCGCGACGGCGGACTTGGCGATGCCCCCGCCCAGAGCCAGAGCGTGCCCGTACTCCCGGCGCACGGCGACCACATCCATTCCGGCCGCCACCTCGAAAGGCCACAGGAAGTTGATCCCCGCCTCCAACCACAGCGGGATCAGCTCCGTGATGTCGCCATCGCTGTCCAGGCCGATGTAGCGAATGCCCCGGGAGTGCAGGAACTCCACAACCCTCCGGTAGTTGGGGAGAGCGAAGCGGCGGAAGACGCGAGGGTCGATGAGAGACCCATGGTTATACGCCATGTCCTCCCAGAACCAGAACACGTCGATCTTCGTGTGCTTGAGCACTTCGTCGGTCACGGCGATCATCAGGTCGGCGAGGTGGGACATGATGGTCTCGACCAGGGTCGGCTGGTCGTAGAAGGCCAGGCTGAGGCCCTCCAGGCCCATGAGATTGCGCGGGGAGCCGAAGAAGCCGCCCCAGCGTCCCGGCCAGCACCGACGGGGCAGGCCGCTGCCCTCCGCCGAGGCGACGCGCGCCTGCCAACCGGGCGCTAACCGCAGGCCCAGGCTGGGGGCCAGGCGCTCTGCCGCGACGCGCTGGAAGTCAGCGAGGTTCTCCACGGGGAACCTCACGAACTGCGGCATGCTCGTATCGCTGTGCTGCCGAAACTCGCGCTTGAGGATGCCCTCGTGGTCTACGTACAGGCGGGTCTCCTCGTCTTCCTCCATCACCTCGTAGGCGAAGGCCGGCACGGGGCCGTAGTCGGGGGTGACCTCGAAGTACGCGTCGGTGCCGAACACCTCGGCAAGCCCGGTGCCGTCCCAGCCCTGCTGTCGCCACTGCTCGCACGTCTCTGTCCAGGCCCAACCGGGCACGGCGAAAGGGGGCTCGGCGGGCCGGAACTGCATGGTATCGATGAACCGTTCGCGGGCATCCGACATGATTGCCTCCTTGCCCCCGGGAGGATACCGGCAAGCAGTGCCGATGCGACTTCAGCGCGACCCTCTCGTCGTCCAGGCCTCCGGATAGATGTCGTAGCGGTCCATCAGGCCACGCAGGTTCTCCCCCAGGATCTTGCGCTTGTCGGCTTCCGGGATGTTGGCATACATCACCTGCCCCAGGCCCCAGGCCACCGGGAGGTCGGTGAGGTCTGAGCCGAACAGGATGCGGTCGGCCCCGTAGCTCTCCACGATGCGCTCGGTGGCCTGCCAGTCCAGGAGCGGACAGGTGCAGATGAACAGGTTGTCCACCTGACGGCAGACGTCGGCATAGGCCAGGGTGGCGTGGCCCTGGATGTAGCAGGCTTCCGGGTATTCGGTGCAAAGCCGCCTGATCTGGCCCGCCGAGCCCCAGTGGTGGTTGAGGATGAACTGCCCGTGCTCGGAGGCGAAGCGGCAGGCCACGTCGATCATCGGGCCCTCTTCGGGGTAGGTGATGTAGGCACAGATCAGCTTAATGCCCTTCATCCCCATCTCCAGGCCCCGCTCCAACTCCGCCAGCATGGCCTTCTCGCCGTGGTGCGGGTTGACGTAGGTGAAGGGGATGAAACGGTCCGGGTAGCGCCGCACGACCTGCATCATCTCGTCGTTGCCGTAGACGTTGTCACCCACGATCTGGAGGGTGAAGACGCAGCAGACGTCGATCCCCAGCCGGTCCATCTCCCCCACGATGCCCTCGGGCGTGTCGTTGATCACATGGTTGGGGCTGGCCCAGCCGATATGGCCGTGGCAGTCGTAGAACTTCTCATCCCGGAAGCTCTCGCGCAGGCGCACCTTGCGATGCAGCGTGTCGATCGGCTCGGGGAACTCAATGCTCGCGGGCTCCACGGGCTTTACGTTGGGGTTCCACGAGACAAGCTCACGCAGGGTCGCACCGGCTACCCTTGCCAACTCGTCCTGGGGCACGTCGGAATAGTTGAGCTGCATCAGCGGCGAGCCGGGAGTGCGTGTGGGAAGCTGGCTGCTCCAGACTATCCGGTCGCTACCAAAGTCCCTGGAGATGGCCTCGACACGGTTGCGCAGCCAGAGGGTGGACAAGTCAATCTTCAGGTTCGGGCAGGCCTCCATGGCGGCGTACAGCGGGCGCTGGGTGCGGTAGATCCGGCGCTCGGTGACGATCACCGGCAGGTCGGGGTGGCTCTGGCAAACGCTCACCACTCCGTCCCAGTCGGTGATGTCGTTGCGGCCGGGCTCCATCAGCACATTGGGGCACAGGAAGACGGGGACGCGTGCTTCCTCCAGGGCATCGAGCAGGTCGCCGGAGGCCCATTGGGCTAATGGGAGGTAGAACTGGCCGTAGAACAGAAACACGGCGGCCACGCCCTGCTCCCGCATCTGCCGGATGAACTCATCCGGCGGCGGAGTCTCGCGGCTGCTGGGCAGCAGGCCCGACCAGGCCGGATGCAGACGCGGGAAGTCTCGGCAGCGCCGGACGATACGGGCGTTACCGGCCATGGGGTCGGTGGAGGCCGAGAGCACATCCACCACCAAGGCTTCGTGGATTCCGAAGTGGTCCATGGCCGAGAGAAGCTCCTCGGGGGTCTCGGGCTCGCCCTCGGACATGTGTACGTGGCGCCCCAGGTAGCAGCAGGCGTCGAAGTAGCGGATCGGGTCGGAGGTGGCCATGTCGTGCTCCTTGTCTGAAGCTTGCGCGGTGCCTTCGTAGGTTCACTACGACGCCTCGGCATACCTCCGGCTTTTGACCCCACCGCCACCGGCTACTTATACTCTCCTCGGACGTCGATCATCGGAGGCCACGAATGCCGACCTATACCTGTGCCATGCTGGCACTGCTTCTGTCATCCGCCCACGCTGCCCCAACCCTGAGCATCGGCCCGGGCGGCCACACCGTCTGCCTCGACAGGCGCCCAACCGTGCTGGTGGGAGAGAGCGGCACGCAGTGTGTCATGCAGAATGCCAACATCGACTACCGCCGCTGGGTGGATGACTGCGCGGCCGCCGGGCTCAATGCGGTGCACATATGGTCCTTCATGGCACCGCGCCAGACGCAGGACGGCCGGGTGGTGGAGAGCAGGTACGGCTACGTGTACCCCGGCCTCACGCCCTGGGCGCGATGCGAAGGTGGGCCGCCGGCCGCCGACGGCCTCCCGATGTGGGACCTGACCCGCTTCGATGATGGAAAGGGACCGGGCCACTACTGGTGGCGACTTTCCGACCTGTGCGATTACGCCGGCTCGCGCGGCCTGGTGGTGGGAATCACCGTCTTCTTCGGCTGGCCCAAGCACCGCGGGGACTGGGAGTACCATCCCCTCAATGTGCGCAACGGCGGACCTGTGGAGGACACCGGCGACCCGATCGCGCAGGCTCAGCGCATCCACAGCCCCGGCACCGAGGTGCTCGCGGAGGCGTGGTCCGAGGGCTGGCCTGTGGCGAAGAAGACCCAGTGGGTCTGGGAGCGCTTCGCCGACCGCCTCGCCCGCGACCTGGCGCCCAGGGGCAACGTGTTCTTCGTGTTCATGGATGAGCACTCGTACTCCGAGGGCAACTGCGGCGACCACTTCGCCGAGTTCTTCCGTCGCCGCGGCGCCCTGTGGTGCGACTGGGATCGGCGACGGGAGATGGTAGACCTTGTGGCCGCCCCGACACTGGAAACCTCAGCCAAGAACCCACCGATCGTGGAGGGCGTGCTTGCAGTGCCGGCCCGCCCCTACGTGTTCCTCGAGGGCCCTCCGTACACCGGCGACGAGGTGCGGCGAGACCTGTGGGCGGTGCTTCTCGGCGGCGGGCACTTCTTCCTCCACAATGACGAGCGCCAGGAGACCGAGCAGACAGGCATCATGGGCTACGACCGTAACGTGGTGGGTGGCGACACCGGAGCGATGAGGCGCGGGTGGCTCGGCCATGCTTGCCGCTTCCTCAACAGGTGCGTCGGGGACCTCGACGCGCTGCTTCCGCACAACGAGCTGTGCCAGGAGGGGTGGTGCCTGGCGTCACCGGGGCGTGAGTTCATCGTCTACGCCCGGGCGGGACGGACGGGAGAGGTCGCGCTGGACCTGACCGGAGCCAGGGGGGCCTTCGAGTGCGAGGTGCTCGACCCGCGGACCGGCGAGCTGAGCAGGCAGCCCGACGTCGAAGCCGGTGGAAAGCGCACGCTGCGCCTCCCGAACGCCGAGGACTGGGTGGTGCATTTGGTGGTCCGCGGATAGGGCCGCAGCGGGGCCCGCGAAGGAAGAAGCCCACACGGGCCCCGGGAACCCGGTAAAGCGGATTGTCATCTCCGACCGGCGAGGTCCACCAGCGCCTGCAGCAGCTCTATCCTCACCTTGTCCTGCACCGAGCGGTCCTTCACCTCATCCCAGCGGTAGTTGGCGCCCTTCTCCATGGCCAGCACGCGGTCCGGGCCCGTTGCCAGGAGCTCTCTCGCCTGCGCCAGTTGATCTTCGGCCACACCCTCCGCGGCCAGTTCTTCCACCCGCGCCTTGAGCATCGTCAGATACTCGAAGTCCTGCACGCCCTCGCGGATGGCCTCCATGTACTTGGCCGCCGTGATGCCGGTCTCATCGATGTAAGTAGGGCAATAGGGGCCATTGCCGGCGGCCGGGTACTCGTTCCAGCAAGACACCCGCCCATTGTCACCAAAGGCCCAGAAGCACGAGCCTTTGGCCCCGATCTTGAAGCAGTGCCACTCCTGGGCCAGGTAGAACGAGTACGGATCGAAGCTGCGCGCCGGGCCATCGGCGTTGTAGAACCACAGGTCCTTGCCCTGCCTTTGCATACCCAGGAACAGCTCTCTGTACCAGTCCGGCCTGGCCAGGAAGGGGTGCCGGTACGGGCAGAGCACGTCCACGCTGGAGAACATCTCCAGGCAGTCCTTGTCCTCCTGTGGCTGGGGGTCCTCCCAGGTCACCAGGCCCGGAGCGGCGGCCTCAATGGCCCTTGCCCAGGCGGTGATGATGTCATATTGGGCTTTCTCGTGGGGCTCGTCGAGGATCAGGATGCCGAGCTGCTCGGGCTCCAGCCCCAGGCTCTCCATGTGATCCGACCAGAACCTGGCCCAGGCTCCGACCTTGGCGTCGAAGGCCGCGGTGCCCATCTTCGCACCGTCGAAGCCGTCTCCGACGGCCTTGAACACCATGTACATCTTCGCCTCCGGCCACTGAGCCACCCAGGCGTCGAAGTTCGCCGTGTCCGGCTGCTCGATCATCACTCCCGCGTCGTCATAGGTGCCGTTGTCCATCGCGGCGCTCGTCGCCCACGGAGCGTTGACATAGTGATCCTGCAGGTGCTCGATCACGGCCTGCTTGTTCTGAGTGGTGATTCCGTACATGGTCTCGGCGTTGGTGTACGACCATCCCCCCACCAGCAGAGTGGTCTGCTCCGGGAACCGCAGGGGGTAGAGGTGCAGCCGCACAGGCACCGAGCCGACCGCCTCGTCGCCGGCGCGGAGCTCCACGGTCCCTTCGTGCAGCCCTGCCGGGAGTTCGTCGGGGTTGAAGCTCAGCCAGACCTGGCGGGTCATGCCCGCCGGTACGTTGACGACATAGCCGTCTTCGGCCTTCTCGGCCTCCGGCAGGGCGGCGGAGACCTCGACGAACCGCCGCGTCCCCACGGTGAGAACCTCGTGAACCGCCAGGTAGGGCGGATTGGCGCCGCCCGGGAGGCCGGCGACGCTGAGTGTCAGCCGGGCCTCGGCATCGGCGGCATTGGTGATGTTGAACACATCGGCGCGGTGCTCGCCGTTCATCATGTGGACCTCGACCGCGGCAGCAGGTCCGTCGGGCGCAGGCTCCTCCGAGGGGGCCAGAGGGTCCCAGCGGTGCTTGTCCCACAGGCGCAGGGCCGGCTTGCCCTCCCGGCGCCACACCGCGGCCTGCAGGCGGAAGATCTCCCGCTCCAGGTCGGTCATGGGCAGGATCGCCTTGAAGCCTTCCATCGGCACGTGGGGCATTGCGGCCACGCGGTCGGTGAGCGCGTCGGCGCGCTGTGTCATTGGGCCGCGGGCGGGCTCCGGCAGGTTTTCGATGTCGGCCCGCACCGCCGCCAGGTCTCGCAGAAGCTGCTGCTGGATGAGCCCGTCGGTGATGCGGTCGCTCATGTGCTCCTGTACGTCTGCAATGCCCTCGCCCTGCCGGGCCTCCGCCGTCCAGTCATCCTCCCCCCGATAGACCTCGATCTCGTCGCAGAAGGTGTAACTGCCCTCGGGCTCGACATAGAGCTGCACGTAGCGCCCATAGGTACGGAGCCGGTGGGTCACCAGTGTGGCGGCGTGGTACTCGCCGTAGGCCGGGAGAGGGGCATCGGCCGCCGAGAGGGCCACGAGGTCACCGGCCTCGTACCATACCTGGCCGTCATCGCTGACAAACAGGAGGATGTGGGCCGGCCAGCGCACTTCGGCCACTCCCGCCGCCGTGCCGAAGGCCACGCCTCGGATCGGGTAGACCTCGCCCAGGTCGATGGTCACATAGGCCCCGGCCTTCCCGCTCCAGCCGACGGTGGTCTTCTGAGTCCAGAAGTGCCCCGCAGTCCGAACGCCGTCGGTAAGCTGCACCTTGTCGTCCGGGTCGGTGGAGTAGCTGTAGTTGGGCGGCGTCATGGTGTAGGGCTTGCCCAGGGCCAGGTTGTCCAGGAGCTCCTGGCCCGGGCTCGGAATAGTGAGCGCCACGGCCAGCAAGCTGCCGAGCACGGTGATGATCGTCCTGTGGTACATGGGCCTACCCCCTGCCGAATAGGGTCCGATTACCTTTGGCGCGCGGACGCGCGGCGTGCGGGGGCCTCGGTCAGAACACGGAGGCCCCAAACCTCCACCGTCAGCTCGCGAGGCTGTCCCGCGTCAGTCGCTGTGGCTTCCTTCTTCCCCTCGCCCTGCGCCTTGTCCTTTGGCGCCCGCGCCTGATCTTTCGGCGCTCGCGGGCCACCGCCGGTCATCGGCCCTGCGCCCGGAGGGCGCACAAAATACAGCTCGCCCACCTCTCCCCCACTCCAGGCCTCCGAGGCTTCATTGGTTGTCCAGTCCAGCACCACCCGAACGTTCTCGGGCACATCGGCCTCCGAGAGCGAGAGCGGCCAGCGCCAGTCGACGCCGTCAGGGCGCCGCACGCCGAACACCAGGTCTCCGCGGGTCTCGGAGCACTGGATGGTGAAGGCGATGCCGGCCACGCGGCGGGGCCGGGGCAGCGCGGCCGCAACCATGCTCAGCTTCTCCTTCTCCGGCCGAAAGCGCCAGGTGAACCCATCTCGCCGGGGCGTCAAAGTTCCCGTCATGCCCGGTGCCGTCACGGCCCGCCAGCTCAGAGCGAGAGGCTCGCCCACGGGGGACCGATGGTGGGCCCGGCGGAGGCCGATATCGAAGCGCCCGATCGCCAGGCGCTCGTCCACCCCCGGCATGGGTCCGCCCTCCCCGAGAATCGACCCCGCATCGGCCTCGGGCTTGATGTAGACGAAGGTCGCCCGCGGCTTCCAGTCGCGGTAGGCCCGGCCGTACAAAGTGGCCGACTGCTTGCTACATTCCCACCAGGCACCGTAGTCTGTGCGCCGATCCGTGAGCAAGGAGATCATGTCCGCAACCCAGACCTTGTTGACGTGGATGATCTCGTCCTTCCCGGTGTTGGCCTGAAGCCAGCCCGCCAGTTGGTCGCAGTCCTCGCGGTACGCCTCGCTCTTGTCGCCATTGTCGAGCATCGCACGCCCCGTGACCGCCACCATCGCCAGCACGTGGCTGCCGGTGAGGGGCAACGGCATGGGCCGGCCGCTATTGAGAGTCAGACTGGGCCAGGGCAGCAGAGTGAGGCCGATGACCCCCGCCACTATCCGGCGTGAAGCGTTCCGGGGCAGTAGGCCGCCGATCACCGAGGCCCCCAGGATCGCCCACAGAGGCATGGTGTGCATTGTGTAGCGCCCACCGTACGAGAACAGAATCGGCAAGAAGCCCAGGAGCAGGTACAGCGGCATGCGGCGGGCGGCGTCGGCCCGCGGGGTCACGGCAATCCCCCACAGGCCCAGGACGAGAACGAGCAGGTTGAAGGCCTGAAGCGACAGGAGCTTCTGCAACAGCCCCCCCGGCATGCCCCGGTTCTGCAACACCGCCAGCCAGTCCAGGTTTCCCACCACATGGGCCAGCCAGGGAGTGAAGAACAAGAAGCCGACGCAGACGACCTTCAGCACCACGCCCAGATAGGCCCGGTACTTGAGCCCGAACAGCAGCAGCCCCAGGGCGACGCAGTGGGGAAAGCCCAGGTGGGCATAGTACATCACCGTCATGCAGGCAATGGCCCACCAGGCGCGGCGCGAGAGGACGCAGACCATCAGCACGGGCATGAGGATGTTCACCAGGCACCCGGCGATGTACGCCTCCATGACGATGAAGTGGAACAGGTCGGTCATCATCAGGAGGATCGCCAGCAGGGCGTAGCGGTCGTCCAGGAGACGCCGGGCACAGTACCAGGTGGTGAGCAGCGCCAGGGGGTAGAAGGTGGCGGCGCAGAGCTGGCCCGCGAAGACGACGCTCCCGGTGACCTTCGCCAGGCCCGCGATGAGCAGGTGCAAAGCCGGTGGGTACAGATGCGGTCGGCCCAGCGGGGCGTAGTTCCACCAGTCCCAGCCGGGTATCTGCCCCTCAGCCGCGATGCGCTTGGCCACACCCAGATGGTACCAGGTGTCCGACATCGACGGGGTGAGGGAGTGGACGCGCAGCAGCAGTATGGACGCCACCAGGCCGATCAACGCCAGAGACCACCGATCGAAGCGGCCCAGTTGGCCCAGGCGCAGTGACCGGGGCTCAAGAGGGATCTCCGCGTCCGGGACGGGGCCGAGCAGCAGCTTCAGCCGGTTCATGGCGCGGCACCGCGGGGTCTACCGGGCAGGGAGGCGAAACGCAGCCACAGGAGCCACCAGGCGGCCTTGAAGCCGTCTCGCAGGTAGTTGAGCTTCTTGCCCTGGGCCGCGCCGCGCGGGTGATAGCCGATGGGCACCTCCAGGATGCTCCGGCCGCCGCGGAGGAGCCGCGCAGTGACCTCCGCGCAGAACTCAAACCCGATGCTGCGCAGGGGTATCGCTTTGAGCACAGGAGTTCGGAATACCTTGTAGGCCGTGGAGACATCCGTCAGATGGCTGCGGTACAGCACATTGCACCACATGGCCAGCAGCCGGTTGGCGATGCGGGTGCGGGCGCTGATGCCCGGCGTCGGGCCGAAGAACCGGGAGCCGTAGACCACATCCGCCTGCCGCGCCCTGACCGGACCCACCAGGCGCGGGTACTCCTCGGGGTCCAGCTCCAGGTCGGCGTCCTGGACGATGACCACATCGCCGGTGACGAGGGTCAGCCCGATGCGGATGGCCGCGCCTTTGCCGAAGTTCGTGGGCGACGTGTAGACAGTGACGTGGTCGTCATCCTCCTGGACCAGCGCCTCCTTCGTTCCATCCGTGGAGCCGTCGTCGACGACGATGATCTCCTTGGCCATGGGCACAGCTTTGACGCGCTCGATCACCTCGTGAACCGTGCTCAGCTCATTGTAGACGGGGATGATGACGGAGAGCTTCTCCTCAAGAGGCTCATCGGGTTCTTCGGCGGCCTGTTCGGCGACCGGCTCATCGAAGGCCGCCGGGTGGAGGACAAGCTGCACGGCGATACCCAGGGAGGCAAAGAGACTGAGCAACCCCAGCAGCCAGCCCACGATCGGCGCCAGGGCACCGCAGACCCAGACGGTGGCGCCGACCAGGACGCTGAGCGGTCCCATGGGGCCCAGGCCCCACCTTCGCAGGGCCCAGTCGCCCAGCAGCATCGAGATCCCCACACCGCCGGCGATAGCCAGCAGGGCAGCGGTGATGGCAAGTCCGGCTCCCACCTTGTCCCCGGCACCGCCGGCGTTGGTGAAGATCGAGGCGAGGATGACGAAGAGGACGACGACTGCCGCCCCCCACCCGGCCGAGGGCATGAAGGCGGCCTCGTAGGCCCTGGCCGCCCGCCGGGTGAAACGCGGCACGAAGATAGAGAAGACGAACTGCAGCAGGGGGACCAGGACCAGAGTCAGTGCCACGGCGATGAGGCCGCCGGGGTCGTCCTTCTTCTCGCCGGCCTCCTGAGCCACGGCGAGAGTACACACCGAGAGCAGGGCGAGGGCAAAGGCAGTTCCGTCGCTCCTGCGCATGGAGCCACCTCCGTGGGGTCAAGCCGTTGGCCGTTGTAGGGCGGCGACCTGTGCGTCGCCGTCGTTCGTCGTTGGTGTTGGGCGGCCCCCTCGGCGCGGTACAGGGCCGAGCCCTACAGAGCGGCGGCGCCGAGCCGTTGGCCGTTCTA
>CAYRFY010000106.1:0-15817 GCA_964423635.1 uncultured Armatimonadia bacterium
CTCGAGCGCACCGGCGACCACGGCAGCCTGTCGGCTAAGTCAATTGGGCCGCCTAGGTGCCTCGTTGCCATAGCTCGAAACGCGCAGGAGGAGTGCCGTCATGGTCCTGCAAACGTGTTGCCACCGCACTGAGGACGCGCTCCCCACGGGACATCACCCGCCCGCTCGCATCCGAGGCTGCGAAAGGACTCTGCCGACAGACTCGACCGGTCACCGGCTTCTGTGTCGCGAGACGCCGCGACGATCCGACCTACTCACGTGAAACCCGGCCCCCGGGCCCCCCGGCGATTGTCACGCCTCAGCATTTGTGTTAGAACTACATTACCAAGTCGCCTATCTGGAGGTTGAGCGCAGTGCCCGACATCTGGTCCCTGGTTCGTGAGAGTGTCCGTCAGATCACGCCGTACTCGCCGGGCAAGTCGTCCAAGGAGGTCATGGAGGAACTGGGGATCGAGGAGGTCACCAAGCTCGCCTCCAATGAGAACCCTCTGGGCACCTCGCCGAAGGCGATCGAGGCGATGAGCCGGGCCCTGCAGGATGTATACATCTACCCCGATCCGAACTGGGCGGACCTGCGCCGGGCTCTGGGCGAGTTCTATAGTGTCGACCCCGAGGGCATCATCATCGGACGGGGCTCCGATGAGATCATCCACATGATGGGCCTGTCCTTCATCAACCCCGGGGAGGAAGTGATCTACTCCCTGCCGGCCTTCGCCCTGTATCCGTTCACCACCACGCTCATGGCGGGCGTGCACCGCTGCATCCCCTCGGCCAATCACGAGCACGATATCCGGGCCATCGCCGGGGCGATCACCGACAGGACGAAGCTGATCTTCATCGCCAACCCCTGCAACCCGACGGGGACGATGCTCACCGCCGACGACATCGCCTGGTTCATGGACCAGGTCCCCGACCACTGTCTGGTGGCCTTCGACGAGGCCTATTACGAGTACGTGGACGATCCGGCCTACCCCGATACGCTGCAGTACGCCAGGGAGGGCCGCCATTGCATCAGCCTGCGGACCTTCAGTAAGGCCTACGGGCTTGCCGGGCTCCGGGTGGGTTACGGCATCGCGCACCCGGAGGTGGCCAAGGCGATCCGCCTGAGCTGCGAGCCCTTCAACGTCGGCCTGCTGTCCCTGGCCGCCGCCGAGGCGGCCCTTGGCGACAGGGAACACGTGAAGCGCTCGGTGGCGGTGAACAGGGAGGGCAAACAGTACCTGTATGCCGAGTTCGAGCGTCTCGGCCTGCAGTACCTGCCCACTCAGGCCAACTACATCTTCGTGGACACCGGGATCGACTCGCGCGTGTGTTTCGACCGGCTCATGCGCCGCGGTGTGACGGTGCGCACCGGCGACATCTTCGGCTACGCCACGTGGGTCCGGGTAACCATCGGGACGCCGGAGCAAAACCGGCGTTTCATCGCCGCCCTGGAAGAGGCGATCGCGGAGGGGTAGGGGTGGTCGGGTCGCCCTCGCCGGTGGACGGCGGGGAACTATCGGTGCTCCACGCATACGTCTTCACGGGCCGCACAGGTAATGATAAGGGAAGTGCACCACGATGATCATTGTGATGGCGCCGGGCGCCGGCGAGCAGGACATACTGGAAGTCATTGACCGCCTGGAGCAGCGCGGCTACGGGCACCACATCTCCCGCGGCGTGGAACGCACGATCATCGGCGCCATCGGCGCCCCCGAGGGCGAGAAGGAGATGGTCGCCGAGCAGCTCCGGCTCATCCCGACGGTGGAGCGTGTGGTGCCGATTCTGCGGCCCTACAAGCTGGTGAGCCGCGAGCATGCTCCCGAGACGCTTCCCGTGCGCATCGGAGAAGCGATCTTCGGCGGGGTCAACGTAGGCGTGATCGCCGGGCCCTGTTCCGTGGAGACCAGCGAGCAGACACTGGAGACGGCACAGGCCTGCAGGGCCGCGGGAGCCCACGTGTTCCGGGGCGGAGCGTTCAAGCCCCGCAGCTCTCCCTATGATTTCCAGGGGCTGGGCAAGACCGGGCTGGACTATCTGAAGGCGGCCGGGGACGCGGTGGGCCTGCCGATCATCACCGAGGTCATGGATGTGCGCCAGGTGGAGCTGGTCGCCGATGTGGCCGATGCCCTGCAGATCGGCACGCGGAACATGGCCAACTTCGATCTTCTCAAGGAGGTCGGCCACACCAGCAAGCCGATCATCCTCAAGCGAGGCTTCGCGGCCACGGCGCAGGAGTGGCTGCGGGCGGCGGAGTACATCGCCGCCGGCGGCAATCTCAACATCATTCTGTGCGAGCGGGGCATCCGCACCTTCGAGACGCAGACCCGCTATACGCTGGACCTGGGGATCATGGCCTGGATGAAACTGGAGACCCACCTGCCGGTGATCGTGGACCCCAGCCACGCTACAGGCAACCACGCCCTGGTGCCGCCGATGGCGCTGGCGGCGGTGGCCGCCGGGGCCGATGGGCTGATGATCGAGGTGCATCCCAATCCGGATAAGGCCCTGTCCGACGGGCCCCAGTCCCTCAAACCGGACCGCTTCGCCCGGCTCATGGTGGACGCACGCCGGGTGGCGAAGGCCGTGGGACGGGTGATATGAAGGGCACAGGCCCCGAGGATGGCTTTCGCCGCCTTGCCGTGATCGGCGTCGGGCTGATCGGCGGGTCCTTCGCGCTGGCCGCCAGACAGCGCGGCCTGGTAGACAGTGTGGTGGCCTGTGCCCGCAGTCCGGAGACCCTATCCGTGGCTCTCGACCGCGGCATCGCCGATGATGTCACCCACGACCCGGCGCAGGCGGTGGCCGCAGCCGACCTGGTCTACGTCGCGGCTCCCGTGCGCGCCACCGAGGCGCTGTTTTCGGCCATGGCCCCGGCGCTGCGCCCCGAGGCACTGGTCACCGACGCCGGGAGCACGAAGGCCGCGGTGGTGGCCCTGGCCGACAGGTACCTGGCCGACCGCTGTGTGTTCGTGGGCGGACACCCCATGGCGGGGTCGGACCTGGCAGGTCCGGCCGCGGCGCGGGCCGACCTGTTCCAGCACAAGACCTACATCCTCACCCCTAAGGCCGACACCCCGGTGGCCGCCGTAGCCCGCATGCGGAACATCGTCACCGCCATCGACGGAGTGGCCGTCCTGGCCGAGCCCGAACAGCACGATCGGCTCGTGGCCGCCACCAGTCATCTCCCGCACCTGGTGGCCGCCGCCCTCTGTGGCGCTCTGGGAGACCTGGCCGCACGGACCGGAGACATCCAGCCATTCACCGGTACCGGTCTGCGCGACGCCACCCGCATCGCCAAGGGGCCGCCCGAGGTCTGGAGAGACATCCTGCTGGACAACCGCGACAATCTCAAGACCGCGCTGCGCCTGTTCTCCGACGAGGTCCTCCACTACATCGCGGCCATGGAGGCCCAGGATGCCGAGGGCCTCGAGGGGCTGCTGGACAAGGCGCGCAGGTTCCGCCGGAGCCTGGACCCATGACCCAGACCCTGCGCTGCTCTGCCGACTCCCGCCTGGAGGGCCTTCTTGACGTTCCCGGGGACAAGTCCATCTCCCACCGGGCCGCGATGCTGGGGGCCATCGCCCGAGGCACCACGCAGGTCGAGGGCTTCCTCATAGCTGAGGACACGCTCAATACGGTGCGTGCGATGATGGCCATGGGCGTCTCGGTCGAGGGTTTCGGCACCCCGCGCATGGAGATTGAGGGCGTCGGTCTTCACGGTCTGCAGCCACCCGCCGGATACCTGGATATGGGCAATTCCGGCACCGGCATGCGCCTTTTGCTGGGGATCTTGGCCGGGCAGAGCTTCTCAGCCACGCTGACGGGGGACCCCTCGCTGAGCCGACGCCCGATGGACCGCATCGCCGCTCCACTCCGCCAAATGGGCATCCGAGTGGAGGGGCAGGGCGAGAGGCTCACGCCGCCCGTAACCGTACACGGTGGGAAGCCCGCGGCGATCCACTACGACAGCCCCGTGGCCAGCGCGCAGGTGAAGTCGGCGGTGCTCTTGGCGGGGCTCTACGCCGAGGGCGTGACCTCCGTCACCGAGCCCTCGCTCTCGCGGGACCACACCGAGCGCATGCTCTCGGCTTTCGGCGCGGAGATCTCCACCGGCGGCGACGCGGATGGCCATCCCCTCTCGAGCCTCCGCGGCGGTGGCGACGGACTGCGGGGACAGCGGGTCCGCGTCCCCGGCGACTTCTCCTCGGCCGCGTACTTCATTGCGGCGGCCCTGCTGTGTCCGGAGAGCGCGGTCTCCGTCGCCGGCGTCATTCTCAACCCGACACGGGCGGCGCTGCTGGACGTCCTGCTCCGCATGGGGGCTCAAGTCGCCGTATCAGACGAAGCCGAGTGCTCCGGCGAGAGGGTGGGGACGATCGCCGCCCGCTCTGGCACGCTGGAGGGGACCACGGTGGCCGGCGAGGAGGTGCCGCGGCTGATCGATGAGGTGCCGCTGCTGGCGGTGCTCGCCACCCGGGCCCGGGGGATCACCGAGATCAGGGATGCGCAGGAGCTGAGGGTCAAGGAGAGCGACCGCCTCGCCCTCATGGCCCGGGGCCTGCGCGCCATGAGCGCCGACGTGCGGGAGCTTGCGGACGGGCTGGTCATCCACGGTCCCACCCCGCTGGTGGGAGCCGAGATCGACGCCGCCCACGATCACCGCATCGCGATGAGCTTCTGCGTCGCCGGTCTGGTCGCGAGGGGAGAGACGATCATCACCGGCGCCGAGAGTATCGAGACTTCCTTCCCGGAGTTCCCGCAGGCCCTGCGGCGATTGGGGGGCGCGGTGGAGGTCGGGTAGAGCTCCGGCCCAGGAGCCAACACTCGCCGGAAACTGTCATTCTGAGAGCGCCCACTCCCACAGGGAGCAGCTCGAAGAATCTCCCGCCATGCAGCGAGATCCTTCGCTATCTCGCTCCGCGAGATTTACGCTCAGGATGACAGCGGCGCTGGGAGACGTCATTCCAAAAGTGTCCGCTCGCGCAGGGAGCAGCCCCATCACCTCAAAGCAGGAGGCATGACTTGTCCGCCAAAGTCCAGGTCGCCATCGACGGGCCCGCGGGGGCGGGCAAGAGCAGCGTCGCGCGCGACGTGGCCCGCGAGCTGGGGTACGTCTACATCGACACCGGTGCCATGTACCGCGCCGTGGCCTACCGCGTTCTGCGGGCAGGGCTGGACGTGGACAGAGACGCCGTCGCCATCGGCGAGATGGCGGGACGACTGGGCTTCGAGTTTCGAGAGGCGGACGGGGAGCGCAGGCTCCATCTGGACGGCGAGGATGTCTCCGAGGTGATCCGCACACCAGAGGTGGGCAATCTGTCTTCCCCGGTCTCCGCCATCGCCGCGGTTCGCGAGCACCTCGTGGCGGCCCAGCGGGCCATGGCGCAGGCCGGCGGCGTGGTGATGGAGGGGCGGGACATCGGCACCGTCGTGCTCCCCGCCGCGCAGGTGAAGGTCTTCCTCACCGCCACGCCCGAAGAACGGGCACGGCGGCGCATGAAGCAACTCGCCGAGAAGGGGATCCGCCAGGACCTCGACGAGATCCTCGCCGACATCCAGGAACGCGACCATCGCGACAGCACGCGGGACGTGGCGCCGCTGCGCAGGGCTAAGGGAGCGGTGGAGATCATCAGCGACGGCATGGAGAAGGCTCAGGTGGTCGCCACCATCTGTCAGATCATCCGGCAAGCCGAGGAGGCAGTCTGACCATCTTGTCCAGCGATATCCGTCTTCCAGGCAAGCGGACCGCCCTGCAATACAATATGGTTTCCTACGTGCTGGGGCCCGCGTTGTTCCACAGCACCGGGGGCTGGCACGTCTCGGGCCGCGAGAATATCCCCGCCTCCGGCGGTGCGCTCATCTGCCCCAATCACATCTCGTACCTCGACCCCCCGGCCATCGGCATTGCCGCCAAGCGCCGCTGCTGCTTCATGGCCCGCAAGAGCCTCTTCGAGGTCCCCATGCTGGGGCCGGCGATCCGCAGCGTCTACTCCTACCCGGTGGACCGCGACGAGGGCGGGCGCCAGGCGATACGGCTGGCCACCACGCTGCTTGAGGCCGGCGAGCTGGTGGTCATGTTCCCCGAGGGCACCCGCAGTCCGGACGGCGAGATGATCGCCGGACAGCCGGGCGCCGTCTACGTGGCCTCGCGCGCCAGGGCCCCCATCATCCCCGCCGCCGTCTGGGGGACGCAGATGGTCATGCCCCGCGGCGGCGGCTTCCACCGCAGCCCAACCTACGTCCGCTTCGGCGAGCCCTTCCACCTCCCCACCCCTCCCGAGGGCGAACGGCTCTCCAAAGCACAACTGCAGGAGGCCACCGATCTGCTCATGGCCAGGATCGCCGAGCTCAGGGGCCACATCATCGCGCAGATACCGGACAAGGCGCTCCGCAGGGCGCAGAAGGTGGCCGAGGCACTGCGGGAGAAGGCCGGACGTGAGGCGACGCAGGATGATGGGCCGGAGCCGCAGGAGTAGCACGGCGGTGATGGCGCCCTTCCCTCGCCCGGCGAGAGCCGGCCCGCGGAGGAAAGCAGGCAGGGCCCCGGCTCCCGGCCCACGGTGCCGTCGCATAGCGCCGGCAGCCACATCAGTCAGTCCGGGTTGAGCTTCCACTCCCCCGACGTCCGGCGCGACGTGTGGCTTCCAGCTCGATCCCCAGCGACAGAACCTCTTCCCCACTCACCACCGGGGACTTCCACCCTTCAGGTGCGGCGCCGTCGCTCCCCGTACTGGGCGGGCGATAACGACGGCTCGGGAACGACCCCTGTGACGCGTTTGGGCCAGTGACGGGTTGGTGACACGTTTTTAGGTGAAGTTTGGCATGTACCCCCTCGTGAAAGGGAGTTAGCCCCTTCCGCTGTCACAACCCGTCACAGGCCCAAACGCGTCACAGCTCCAATAGTCGGAGGGGCGTTGAAGGTCACGCAGGACGCCGCCGGTCTCTCGGGGAACCCTGTGGCAGCAGACTACCGGAGGGAGAACCCAACATGGCAAAGCAACGCATGGTCGCAGCCCTCATGGGCGACGGCAGTATCGATCTTGTCCAGCAGGATGTGCCCGAGCTGCGGCCGGGGGCGGTGCTGGTGGAGGTTCACGCATCACTGGTCAGTCCCGGCACCGAGCTGGGCGGGTGGCGCAATCTGAAGGTCCGGGCCGAAAACCCCGACCCGGACGCCAAGCCCCGGCCCTTCGGCTATCAGAACTCCGGGATCGTGCTGGAGGTCGGGGAGGGCGTGGAGGAGTTCAAGCCCGGCGACCGAGTGGCCTGCATGGGCGGGTGCTATGCCCTGCACACCGACTACTCCGTGGTGCCGCACCACCTGTGCGTGGCCCTGCCGGACAACGTGAGCTTCGCCCAGGGGGCGTACAACCACCTTGCCGCCACGGCCCTGATGGCCCTGCGCCGCGGGCAGCCACAGTTCGGCGAGTTCTGTTGTGTGGCCGGCCTCGGCGTGGTGGGCCAGCTCACCGCCATGCTCTACCAGCTCGCGGGCAATTACGTCATCGGCTGGGACATGATCCCCATGCGTCTCGAGGTGGCCAGAGGCTGGGGCATCGCCGGGACGGCGGAGGTGGGCACGGAGGACGAAGTAGAAACCACGGCGGGCTTCACCGGCGGCCATGGCCTGGATGCCGCCGTCATCGCCTTCGGCGGCAATGCGGACAAAGCTCTCGACAGCCTCACCCGCTGCATGAAGCTCTCACCCGACGGGCACCACTGGGGCGCCATCGTGGTGGTTGGCGGAGCGACCTATACCGTCCCGAGCAACACGACCAACATCGACATCCGCCGCTCCAGCCGGACTGGGCCCGGCTACCATGACGAGACATGGGAGTACGGCCCCGCCTACCCGCCGGTATTCATGCGCTGGACAACGCAAAGCAACCTCCAACTTTGCCTGCGGCTGATCTCCGAGGGCAAGCTGAACGTGGATTGCCTGACCACCCACACCGTCCCGCTGGAAAAGGCCAGGACCGCCGTGGATGAGATGATGCAGGACCCCGATAGCATCCTGGGGGTCGTGTTTGAGATGAGCCACTGATCGACCACAGGAAGACCGGGGCCGCCGAGCGGCCCCGGTCTTGCGTGCTCCCGGAGGTCTCCCATGCCGCGTTGGATCGCCCTGCTCTGGCTCCTGCTCGCCTGTGCTCTCAGCGCCCAGGAGATGCCGCTGACCAATCCCGGCTTCGAGGCGGGCGCCGAGGGCTGGAGCACCTGGGTGGCGCGCAAGGGGGCCGCGGTGAGCTTCGTACCGGGTGAGGCGGGGCACGGCAAGTGCGCCCGGCTCCTGGGCGAGCCGGGCTCGCGGGTGATGCTCAGCCAGAGCGTGCCGGTGCGGCCGCAGGAATGGTACGAGGTGGCCTACCGCGCCCTGGCCGGACCCAACGGCGACAACGGCGGCACCATGGGCTTTCTGCGCCTGACCTTTCGCGACGCCAGTGGACGCTTCGTCGACTATCCGGCCCAGGCCCAGTTCCTCGACAGCTTCGGGCGCTGGGTGCCGGGGCGGCTGAGGGTCAAGACGCCGCTTTCGGCCGCAACGCTGGCCATCGAGATCAACCAGAGCGGCGCCTCCGACCTGCGCGTGGACGACGTGGCGGTGCACGGCACCCAGGCCCCGGAGCCCGAGCCCAATACGTGGGATCAGTTGGCCTCCGGCCGCCGGGAGCCCCTGTGGTTCTCGGCCTGGCAGTACAACCACGACGCCGGGCACTTCCGCAAGTACGGCCTCAAGTACGGCTGGCACTACGTGCTCTCTGAGCAGTTCGCCGAGGCGAAGCAGAGCCGCGCCATCGGCCTGTGGTCGGACGATCGCTCGGTGGAGCACCTGCGCCGCGAGGGCGTCCCGGCGGTGGTGTACCTGCACTCCCGGGCCGAGGCGTACCGCAAGGCCCACTACGGCGGCACCCCGCCCGAGGACATCCCGGCGATGCTGGACCCCGTCTGGCACGACGGCTACGTGGAGGCCTGTCGCCGGGCGTGTGAGAGGCTGGGCGAAAGCCCCGGGCTGGCCTACGTGTTCGTCCAGGATGAGTCTTTCGGCCGCTGGGCGCAGGCGCCGCTGCCGCCGGACAAGCGGGTCTCCAGTCAGTTCTGGGCCGGGCTGGAGGAGGAGGTGCGCAGCGGCTACGGGGGCGGCCGGTTCGGGCTCCCGGAAGGCCCCGATGACGAGAATCCCTACCGCTGGATGGCCTTCCTGAGCTGGGCCAATGACCGCTGGACGGAGACCTTCGCCCGCCTGCGGCAGGTCATCGACGAAAGCGGCTGCGGCGCCAAATTGCTGGGCCCGGACGAGCTGGGCACCCTGCAGCCCTTGCCGTGGTGCGACCTGGCGGAGTATGTCGATGTCTTCACCGGCCAAAGCCTCTGCTCGCGCGGCAGCGCCAAGCAGTTCACCGTGGGCTGGGTCACCAAGGCCGTCCGCGACATGACGGGCAAACCCGTGCACAACGCCACCCAGATCGTGCGCTATTCCGGCTGTCCGTCGCCGGAAGAGGTGCAAAGGCAGTACTCCGAGGTGCTCCGCAATGGCGGCGAGGGCGAGATGCTCATCGCCGTGGAGTGGTTTGACAGGGAACTCAACCATCACCGCTACAGCGCCCCGGAGCGCTGGGCCACCATCAAGAACCTGCTTCGCACCATGGCACAGACCCGGGTAGAGACGCCCCAGGACCGCTCGCTGGGCCTTCTGTTCTCCAGCCCCTCGCACCAGGCATTGGGTCCGGCGCAGGCCGACGGTCCTCTGCTGGCGGCCTACTCCGTACTGGGTCCGCGGCTCGCTGCCTGGCCCACGGTGATCGACACCTATGCCCTGGCCCGGGGCAAAGCCGACCTGGACGGCCGTCGGGTCCTGGTGGCACCGTACATCCCCTACGAGCGGGACGAGGTCTACGCGCAACTGGAGCAGTTCGTGCAGGCCGGCGGGACGCTGGTTCTCGCCGGTCCGTCGCCTCTGGGCAAGAGCACCGCCGACGCCCACCTGGCAACCCCGGAGTTTCTCGGAGCCACGGCTACGGAGCCCGGGTCGTCCCGGCGCTGCCTGAGCACTACCTGGCCCTCACCCGTGACCCTGCGCTGCCACGGGCAGGCCTGTTTTCCCCTCCGGCCGGCCTCCGCCGCAACGGAGATCATCGCCACCTGGCCCGACGGCACCGCGGCGGCGACCCTTGCCCCTCACGGACGGGGCCGGGTGATCCTGTTCGGCGGCGACGTGTTCTTTGCAGCCGCCGTCTCCGAGGATCCCGACTGGCACGAGTGGTGGCGTCAAGTGCTCTCTGTCTGCGGGGTTCCCATGGACCTGAGCGTCTGGCAACTGAGGATCCCCGATGAGGCCCTGGTGCAGGCGGAGGCGCCCCGGGGCGTCTGCCTCACGGGCAACAGCTATGTGATGTGCCAAAACGGGGTGTACCTGGGGGCCAATGAGCCGCAGACCGGGAGCTACACGCTCAGCGTGGCTCCCGACCTGTCTCCCGAGCGCGCCGGGGGGCAGATCGCCTTCACCGAGGGCAATCTGACCAATCGCGCCCTGGCGACGAAAGGTCCGTTTGATGCCTCCGGGGTGGCCAAGGAGGCCTACAAGGAGGCGGACTGGGCCGACCGCTGGAGCGCGGAGGCCCTCGTCGAGGGCCTCACCATCGAGTTCACCTTCGCAGCACCCCGCGAGCTCACGCGGGTGCGCCTGTGGTACTCCGGGACGCTGCCGGAGCTGACTGTCGAGGGGCGGAGCAAGGCCCAGGAGCCGTGGCTGCCTCTGGCTGCAGCCGAGGAGCAGGCGGCCGGGGAGGATGTGCGGGTGGTGGCGATCGCTCTACGCGGCCAGACCGCCTGGGTGAGGCTGAGCCTCGCCGCCGGAGCGGGGGAACTGGCAATCGCGGATGTGGAGGTGTGGGGGGAGCAGCGCTCGGACTGAGTTCGGAGCTGCGGAGGGCCCTTGGGGCAGACGGCAACGGCGGCGGGGTACAGGCCCCCGCCCTACAACGCCGAACTGCGGACGCAAACGGTGGCCGGTCCCTGTCGTTGTAGGTGCGCGGGCCTGTGCCGCACCGGTGTAGGGGCGCCAAGACGGGCGGCAATGGCCGCACTTCGCCTACTGCTGATTGCTCATCAACACGTGCCCATACGTGTCGAACTCCCGCTCGTCGTAGACCACGCCCTGGACGTAGTAGCGTCTCGCCGGATCGTGCTCTTCCAGCGTCAGAGTGTAGACGTTGGCGCTGTTGCCGCCGCCGGTGAAGCCGGGATGCTCATCCACCACCAGCGGGCGCAGGGCCTCGGGCCCGGGGTCGGCTATGTCGGCCGTGTACAGCCCTGTGCTGAGGATGAACAGGCCGTCGGCGCCGTCCAGGTACTGCCAGACCACCTCGTATGTTCCCGGGCCGGTGATCCGGTCGGTCACATCGATCACGATGCGGCGCGGGTTCTCCTCGCTTGAGGGGACGATATCCTCGGTGCTCCAGCGCCAGATGCCCTGTTCCTGGTACAGCTTCCTTTGCTCGGGGGTGGAATGCGCGGCCTCAGGCTGCCTGCCGGTGAGCCGCTCAGTGGTTGCCAGCAGCACGTTGCGCGCCGAGCGATAGCCTTTGCGGTCATCCTCGGCCACGACCTCCAGCTCCAGCCCCCTCTCAGCAAGGGCCAGGAGGCGCTCCTGGTTCTCCGGGGTGGGATCGGCCTCGACACAGTGGCTCTCGCAGACGAACTCGTAGACCCATCCCACATAGTCGGCGGCGGCCTGCAGCTTGCGGAGACGCTCGGTCACAAAACCCCCGGAGGCCTCGGCGGCGGCTTCGCGAAGGCGGGCCCGGAGCTTGTCCACGGCCTGAGCGCCCTGCAGCCTGGTGGCCGAGTCCTTGGCCAACTCGTAGGCGGGGAACCTCTGACCCCACATTACATCCTGCCCCACGCCTCCCTGCACCGTCTTCATCTCAAACAGGGCGCGACAGTCCCGGGCATGGGCTCGCATCGCCGGTGAGGCGGGGCCGTAGAGAGAGTCGTAGTAGTCCGTCTCGAGCTGCTCGAGGTCGGCCTCCGGGTCCCAGGACGTGCGGGCGTAGGCATACAGGTGGGGCGCGTTGGACCACCAGCTCTCCGGGTTGGTCAGGAGCACGAAGTGCCCGGCGAGATGGAGGATCTTGTAGTACCTCATGTCGGTGACGATCACATCCATCAGCGGGTTGTAGACGAAGCGCTTGATGCAGTCGTCGCCGTAGTATGAAAACAAAGTGGCCTCACCGGAGACATCGATCCAGGCGCGCAGTTCGTCCCGGCACTTGGCGTTGCTGTTGCGCCCCTCGGTGATCGGGTGGAACTGGCTGCGCGACCAGTATTCGCAGTAGGTGGGCACGAGCTGGGGATGGGGGCGAACCTCCTGCGGGGGTACGGTATAGTGGATGTAGGACAGAAACTCCGTCTTCATCTCCGGCACCTCGGCGACGATCCGCTGCGTCACCTCGTTGCAGTAGTTGAGGAGGATGTCGGTGGTCTGGCCGGCCCTGCAGTCTTCGCATTCGCAGAAGCCGTAGCCATCCGAGGGCCACAGGCTGGCCATGTGGATCTCCGGCCGGATCTTGAGGTATGCGATGATATTGGCCGCGTACTGGGGCACCGAGGCCAGGTTCGAGTAGCAAAGCTGCGTGTCTGAAACGCGCTCTCCCTTGACCAGGGCAAACCACTCCGGGTGCTCGGGATAGTACCTGTCGGCCGGGAAGAAGAACTCCCGGGAATGGCCGCCGATGTTGGGGAGAAGGCCACGCTTGGTGATGTCCCCGAGGACCCGCGGGCGGAGCCCTTCGTAATGCCCGGGGAAGAGCTGGAAGGCGTTCATGCGGTTCTTGGCCAGCCAGTCGAGGATCTGGACGAACCACTCCGGGCCGCAGGAGCCGTGGATCGCGATGCCGCGGTAGGCAAACGCGGGGTTGGACACATAGTCGAAGCCGGCGGTCTTCAGCTCAGCGTCGGGGGGGACGAACTCCTGACCGGGCTCGGGCCAGTGGAAGCCGATCTGCTGCTCCAGGTAGGTGTAGACGGCATTCAGAGCCCCGCGCCGGCCGTCGCCGAGGAGGACCACATTCCTCCCGTCGCCCTGCAGATGGACGCCCTCCCGGATGAGTTCGGGGGCCTTCGCGGCGGCGTGATTTGCGGGCAGCGGCGCCAGACGCGAGGGGGTCTCCACGGTGCCAATCCAGAAGACGGGAGCCGCCGCCCCGTCCGGCGCCTCGGCGACGACGGCCACTTCGGTGTCGCAGGCGGCCCGGAGACAGCGGGCCAGTTCCGCGGCGGCGAACTGCTCCCTATCGGTGGGCTCGGTGGGGAGTACAACGATAGCTGCGGGCTCGGCGGCAGATGCGTCGACAGCCAGAGCGCCGCACAGTGCGGCGAATAGAAACAGGATGAGTGCGATGGGGTTGATGGTCATGTTCCTCCTCGATGGCATGTCCGGGCGCCCGGGGAGGCGCTCCGGACAGCCCGTGCACACATGGGATAGAGAGCGAGGTTCCCGGCGGGCGCGGAAGGGACCTGCCCGGAGAAAGCACGCAGCGCGTCGCAGGCTTTGCCGCTCAACGACCCTACGGCGAAGCCCCTTTCGATCCCCCCGCAGGCGGGGGGAGGCACGGCGTCGCCGCTTGCCGCGGTTCATTTTCGTCTGCAGGGGAGTGAGGCCGGTGGTGTCATTCCCGTGTAGTGCGTGACTGGTCACGCACTACACGGCGGCGAACGGCCGAAGAGCGGCGTGCGGTGGTTTGCACGCCGGTCTTCGGCCCGAACCCGTAGCCCGACGCGCTGCAGGCGGGGTTGGCATAGACTTGGCCACGGCGCCGGTCCGTGTAGAGCTACGGGGTCTGGGGCCAGTGGCCCCTTAACGATCCGCAGGATCGTCGGGGCGGGGCAGAGCCCCGCGACGTTCGCCGTTTGGCGCGGCCCTCTCCTGAGCGGCTGTATCGCGCAAGCGTCTCGCAGAGACGCCGGGAGGGAAAGCAGGGCCGAAGGACCTGCAGGGAGGGGCGCCGTTCGGCGTTCCCTGCCGTTGACTCGCGACCCGCCGACTGCATCTTGTTCAGTACCCGAAGCCCACCATGAACCCCTTCATCGCCGGGTACTTGAGCAGGTCCCGGTCGGCGTCGGAGTAGATGCTCGACCTTTGCAGGTACAGCTCCACGCCGCCCGCCGCACAGGCGGGGCCGAAGTGGTCCTTGAGGTCGGCCTCCAGTGGCCGCATGTTCAGGTTGTCCTGCTCGCTTACCACGTAGCCGGGCAGATTGGTGGTGTTGGGGTAATGCCAGCCGCCCGAGGTCACTCCCAGGACCAGGCCATCGATGAGCTTCTCCTGGCACCAGGTGGGATAGTCCAGACGCATGTTGCCGTAGGGCGGGCCGATGTGGTCGGAGCGCGGAATGGCCAGGTAGATCGCTTTGTCACCCAGGGCTTCCCGGAGGTCGCGCAGGAGCTGGGTCAGATACTCGCCCTGCAGATCGTACCACTTGCTCTTGTCGAAGTCCTCGGTGCGGATGTCCCTGCCGAAGCGGCGCTCATACTCCCGGGCGATGGGGTCGTTGTAGCCGAATTCGTCGGCGAAGCTGGCCGGGTACGAGTGGGTGCGGGTGCAGACGTAGACCCCGTCGAAATCCCACTTGCCCAGATAGTGGCGAAAGACGTCCACCATGAACCGCCGCGCCTCGGGATAGGCGTAGCACAAGACCCCCCACTGACGCTTGGTGCCGTCGCGGTTCTGGGTCAGGTACTGGGGATTATCGACGATGAACTGCGCCTGCCAGGGGAAGGGCGCGCTGCCTCCGTAGAGCACCTCGGGCGGGCTGCCGCCGTCGAAGATGGACTGGTAGGCGTAGACCTCGATGCCCGCCTGGTGGCATTTGTCGATGATCTCGGCCTTGAGGTCGCCCTCCACGGCGGCGATGGCCTGCAGATACCAGTGGTTCTCATCCATGTTGTGCTTGCAGAAGCGGAGGATGAACTCGTCGTCCGTGCGCAGGAAGAGCTTCTTGACCCCCTGGCGCCGGCACTCCTCCACCAGCAGGGGAACGTGGGCCTTCTTGTTGAGTTGTCGCCAGCCCTTGCCCACGACGATGGCATCGCCCCAGCTCAGGTTCATGGCGTTGCTCATCGCCGCCGCGTCCAGGGAGAACCTATCGTCATCCGGCAGGCGCGTGAGCTTTGGCAGGGCGACGGCGCCGGGGAAGTAGGAGTTGTCTTCCTTCTCCTTCTCGATGTAGCGGTAGCGCCCCAGCCACAGCTCGTCCGACGTGGCCTTCAGCGGGCCGACGGCGGGAAGGGCCGCCACGCTGCGTCCGTTGACATATAGAAGGCTGATATCATCGGCACGGTACTCGAAGGCGATGTCCAGCCACTGCCCCGTGGGCACGGGCTCGGCGCCGGCCATCACGACGCGGCGCTTCTCGCAGTCCAGGACGACCCAGGGCTTGCCTTCTCAGTTGAAGTAGACCCAGAAGCCGTCGGGGCGGGCGAGGCAGACGGCGCCGCCGCGGCGGCTGTCCAGACGGACCTTGGCCTCCACTCGGAAGCAGGCGGGATTGCCCCAACCGTCGGGAAGGGCGGTGCGGGCGTAGGAGCCGGGCTTGCCGTCCAGCAGCAGCGCCTCGCCCTCGATGCCTTCCGCCGGCCCGATCCGTGCCGAGCCCTCGAGGGTCACGTCCAGGGGGTTGCCATCACCGCCGGGCAGGGGTTCGGCCTGAGCGGAGAGAGCAAGGGACAGCGACAGCATCAGGAGGAGAGCGAACATGGGGAGGCCTCCATTGGGTTCGGTGCGCAGAGGAGGGTGCGGTGTCGTTGGCCGTTGGCCGTCGCGTAGGTCGGGCTTTCC
>CAYRFY010000107.1:0-15795 GCA_964423635.1 uncultured Armatimonadia bacterium
CAGGCCCACAGCCGGGAGTTGCCCCGTCGGTCGCGCCCGCACCCGTCTCGGAAGCAGCCATCCACGGCGCCCCCATCGCCGAACACGTGGGCTCGGCCACCGCTCCATCACTGACGGCTCAAGTGGCAACCCTGGGGGGACGCCCGACCACGAGCGCCGAAGCCGCGGGCCGAACCGCGGCCGCGGGGGCCGCCGACGTAGCGTCTCTGGCCCCGGCCGTCCCGAGGCCCGCCGCGATGCCCGGCCCCGTGGCGGAAGACGTCGCCACAGGCGGGCAGAGCCCGCAGACGCCACCGGCGGAAGGGTTGGCAAGCCGGACGACCGCGGCCTCCACGGCATCCGCCGCTCCGCAGACGGTGAGACTCGACGGCCGCGCCGCCGCTGCACCCACCGCTGCGGCGGCCGCCACGGCCGAGCACAACGCCCGTGAGGTCGGCGGCCCCTCGCGCCGGCCGCAGCAGGTCCAGGTACAGCGGACGGAGTTGGAGGTCTCCCCGGTCACGGGGACGGACTTTGCTGGCGTCGCCGCTGCGTCTGCGCCGGCGGGTCGGATTCAGGACATCGCCGACGGGGGGCTTGCGCAGACCCAGGCCCTCGCCCGTGCCCGCCGGGTCGTGGCAGAGATTGCCGCTTTGGACCACACGGACCGGGGTGAGCTGCAGATCGATCTCGACTGGGAAGATGTCGGGGTCCGTCATCTGTCCGTCCGGGTCGAAGAGGGCCGGGCGCGGTTGCTGTTCACCTGCACCAACCCGGAGAGTGTCGCGCACTTGCGGTCTTTGGAGGCCCCGATACGCCAGGCCCTGGAGGCCGGCGGCATGCAGTTGGACGACTTCCGCGCCGGCTATGAGGGCGGCCAGCGACAGGGGGACGGCCGGTGGGCGGAGCAGGCGCAGCGACAGCCCGACCGTGCCCAAATGCCGCTGGACGCCCCGGCCGACGGGGCGAGGCGGACGCGACCCAGTAGCTCCACCATCGCCACCCACAGCCGTGGGCCGCGGACGGTGGAAGGCAGGCTGGATGTGCTGGTCTAGAAGCGCGGTCGAGAAGTCCACATTCGCATGGGAATGTCATTCTGAGAGCGTCCGCTCCCAGAGGGAGCAGCTCGGAAGATCTCCCGGCATTCAACGGGGTTCTTCGCCCAAGCGGCACAAGCCCGGGCTTGTGCCACCGACGCTCTGCAATGACATGCGCCGGGCCGGCCGGACGTTGCGACCGCACCTCAAGGCGCGACGTTCCACCTCGGGATTGGCGCCGCAAGTCAGACAGCGTGCTTGACAAGACGACAGCGAAAGGTCATCTAGAAGGAGCCCAGCATCATGATGGTCGGAGACACGGTGAGCGCAGCGGCCGCCGCCAGTAGCACCACCACGACCGGCAGCACCTCGGCGAAGGCGCTGAATCTCGACACCAGTGGCTTTCTGGAGCTGCTAATCGCTCAGTTGCAGTACCAGGATCCCCTCGAGCCCATGACCAGCGAAGCCATGCTGACGCAGCTTTCGCAGCTCACCACGGTGACGGAGCTCAACGAGCTGAACGACAACTTCGTGAGGATGGCCGATGGGGGCATGAATGTCGCCAACATGTCCTCCCTGCTGGGCAAGACCATCCACTACTCTGACGGCGCGGGAGGGACCACCTCGGGCATCGCGACAGAGGTCCGGCAGGGCACCGACGGCTGGCAAGTCTGCGTCGGCGACGTGGTTCTGGCCCTGGACGACATCGTCGCGGTGGGTGCTTCATAGGGCGGGATAGACCCGGCCGACTCCGGGCGAGCGCCAACGCGGCGACCCGCTTCGAGGAAGCAGGCACGCCGCCTGTACGCCACCGGTGCCGGACTGTACCCCCACACACGCGGGCCCTGTGGCCCGCGCTGTCCGGGTTCTCCCTCCGGCCCCCGGACTTTCAGTTGTGCCCCGCGCCGGACACCAGGTGAGCTCATGCGCATCGCCGTCACGCAATCTTGCGAGGCTGTCCCCTCGCTCCAGGCCGCCACCGCCCTACTCGGCGTCCAGGAACGCATCATCCGCAGAGCCGCGGGCTGCGATAGCCGAGCCGGTGCCCTCATGGGCATAGCCGGAGAGCTGTCTCGGCTGCTGCCGATCGAGTACTGCTGGCTGGAGCACACCGGCCACGGTGGCCGGGCCACCATCGTGACTGTCGTCACGCCGCAGGACGACAACACCTGGCGTTTGCTGGGTGAGGCGGGGACCGCCGATGAGCGCGAGCTGCCGGCGGAGAACGGCCCACCTGTCGTCACCATTCATTCGGAATGGACGCCGTCGGACGCCGGCCACGAGACCTTCTCGGCCCTGGGGGTGGCGCAGTGCGTCAAGGTCTCCTACCTCTATGAATCCGGCGACCGGGGTGCCGTGGTGCTCGGGTTCGCCGAGACGGTCACCCCGGAGGTCGCCGACGTACTGCAGTTGCTGGCCCCCTGCATCGCCGCCGCGATGCGCTCTCCCTCCGAGGCTCCGGCGGATCCTGCCCCGCGGCACATGGGAGCGATGGACACCGTGGAGCTGGTGGACTACGTGGCCCGCGCCCTGGCTCACGACGTGCGCAACATCATGTCGGGTATCATCGGTGCCATCGAGCTCCAGCGCGCCTCGACGGACGCAGCCAACGTTCCGATCTTCGATGTGGTACGGCGTCGGGCGGTGGAGGGTGTGGCAATGGTGGACGCCATGAGAGAACGTCTGACCCGGCTCTCCGCCGGTCCCCAGGTACCTGTGGACATGGCCGTTGTCGCCGCGGAGGTGGTGACCTCGGTGGAGGCCACATTGGCCGCGACGTACGGCGCGGATGCTCCACATATCACCGTTGAGGCCGAACGCGCGATGGTTCAGTGCGTCCCCTCCGAGCTGCGCCGGGCGGCCGTCGCCCTGCTGTTCAATGCCGTGCGGGCCGCAGGCCCCGGCGGCAGCGTGGTGGTACGCACCTGGGTGGACCGGCGGCACTCGGTCATGCAGTTCACGGACAGTGGCACGGGGCTGCCGGAGGACCACTGCCGCCGGGCAAAGGAGCCCTTTTACACCACCGAGGAGGCGGGGCATCCCGGTTTGGGCCTGACAATTGCAGATGGAGTAGCGAGATCATCCGGCGGAAGCGTCTCTGCGAGAATTGCGGAGACCGGGGGGATGACCGCTGCCCTGATGCTGCCCGCGGCAGATATCGGGGATCTTCCCGTATAGACATCGCCGCCTAAGACACCACAGGAGGCAGTTCGTGAACCGAGCACTATCTGCAGGCCTATCCGCAATCGCAGCCAACCAACAGAAGATGGACGTCACAGCAAACAACCTCGCAAATGTCAGTACCACCGGGTTCAAGGCCTCGCGCGTTGCCTTCCAGGACACCTACTATGACACGCTCCAGACGGGGCGCGCCGCCAGTGGGAACCTTGGCGGCACCTCGCCGATGCAGATCGGTAGCGGCGTGGCGGTCGGGGCGATCTCGACGCTGATGTCCCAGGGCACGCTGGAAACCACCGGAGCGGCGCTGGACGCCGCCATCGACGGGGCGGGCATGTTCTGTGTCAAGACCGCCGAGGGCGGGGTGGCCTACACGCGCGACGGCTGCTTCCAGCTCGACAGCTCTAATACCCTGACCATGGCATCCACGGGCCTGAGGGTCCAGGGATGGACGGCCGACGCCTCGGGCAGTGTTGACACCACCGGCCCCGTCGGCGACATCAGTGTCCCCCTGAACTCCATGCGGGCCCCGCGGGCCACCTCAGCCGCCGCACTCACAGGCAATCTGGACTCAACCACCGCCGCCGACGCGGCCTTCGACCCGTGGACGCCGGTGGCCGCCGACCCGGCCAGCACCGTGACATCATCGGTCACGATCTATGACAGTCTCGGCGAAACCCACGACGTCGCTTTGTCCTTCACCAAGATCGATACGAACGAGTGGCTCATGACGGCCTCCTGCGAGGGGGCCACAAGCTACGGCCGCATCACCTTTGATGCCAACGGCGCGGTGCAGACGGTGGGTGTCGCCACCTCCATCGCGGGCCCGGACACCAATCGGCCCGACCTGGATATCGACCTGAGCATCACCCCCACCAATGGCTCCGCGGCCATCACGCTCAACCTCCCGCTCGAGGAGCTGACTCAGCTCAACGCCGGCAGCACGGCCTGCGTGGGGTCACAGGACGGCTTCTCATCCGCCACGCTCAACGGCATCACCATCGGCGACGGCGGAATGGTCATCGGTACCTACTCCGACGGGCAGACCATGGCACTGGGCCAGGTCGCCTTAGCGACCTTCAGCAATGAGGCCGGTCTGCAGCGCCTGTCCACCAATCTGTACACCTCCAGCGTGTCCTCCGGTCTCCCGCTGATCGGCACCGCCGACACCGGCGGCCGCGGTGGCATCGTGTCCCAGTCGCTGGAGGGGTCCAATACCGACATGACCGCCGCCTTCCTGGACATGCTGGTCACCCAGCGGGCCTACCAGGCCAATGCCAAGGTCATCAACACCGCCAACAGCCTTCTTGACGAAGCCCTCCAGCTCGGACGCTAGGGCCCGGCAGCACCACGCCCGGCTTTGGGCCGCACCCCTGAACCATGGCGTACTCCGGACATGGCGCCGATCGACACCGCTCACGGTCCAAGGATCGGTGCCATGTCCCCCACCGTTCACCATTGACCCGCACAGAAGCACGGAATCGGCCTTATGTCGATCGCGAACGCCCCCGGTGCAGCACCGTCCGGGAGCCGTGCCTGCTGCGCGGGGCAGAGGCGGCAGCCGCAAGCATAGCGCCCCGACGGTGGCACGCCAATTGCAGTAGATGGGAGCAGACATGATCAAACTCACTCGTCTCAATGGCTCCAAGCTCGTTATCAATGCGCTGCTCATCGAGCGCATTGAGTCCACTCCGGATACCATCATCCGGCTAACTACCGGTACGCAGTACGTGGTCCGCGAGGACGCCGATAAGGTCCAGGAGTTGGCCGTCGAGTACCTCCGCAGCATCCGCACCGGGGACAACGCTGCACCACTCGGGCAGATTGCTCGCCTGATCAGGTAGGAGTGTTTCCGTGGACCTCGCAACCATACTGGGCCTTGTCTGTGCCTTCGGATGTCTGGGCGTCTCCGTCATCCTGGAGGGGGGCGAGCTGGGCGCCTTCATCAACATCCCGGCCTTCCTCATCGTCTTCGGCGGCAGTTTCGGCGCGGCCATGGTGTCCACGCCTCTGCAGGACCTGCTCATCGTGCCCAAAGCCGTCAAGTATGCGCTGTTTGTACGCAAGTCTGACCCGGCCTATTGCGTCGGCGTCCTCACCGGCCTGGCGCGCATCGCCCGCAAGGAGGGCGTCCTTGCCCTGGAAGACCAGCTCCTGGACATCAAAGAGCCCTTCATCCGCCGCGGCATCCAGCTCATGGTGGACGGCACCGACCCGGACGTGACCAAGAGCATTCTCGAGGCCGACATCTTCGCCACCGCCCAGCGCCACGGGACGGCGGCCAAGTTCTTCACCAATCTCGGTGGACTGTTCCCGACCCTGGGAGTGACGGGCACCGTCATGGGCCTGGTGCACATGATGGCCAGCCTCGATGATCCCAGCTCCATGGGGCCGGCCATCGCGGGCGCGTTCATCGCCACACTCTACGGCGTTGCCACCGCGAATCTGCTGTGGTTGCCGATCGCCACGAAGCTGCAGACGCGCAGCAAGGAAGAGCTGTTCGTGGCGGAGATCATCGCCGTCGGAGTGGAGGCGCTGCAGGCCGGAGACAGCCCGATCGTCCTGGCCGAGAGGCTCAAGGCCTTCCTGCCCGCCAACATTCGCGATCAGGCCGGCGAGATCACGCCCAGCGGCGAAGGGGCCGGAGGAGGTGGGGACGCCGGTGAGTTCGGGGAAGAAGCGGCATAAGGAAGAGGGGCACGAGAACGCCGAGCGTTGGCTCCTGACGTACGCGGACATGATCACGCTCCTGATGGCCTTTTTCATTATGATGTACGCCATGTCCACCGTGAACATGGGCAAGTTCGAGGCCCTGGCGGTGTCGGTCAGAACCGGCTTCGGTGGCGAGGCCACACCGATCTTCTCCACCGGCTTCCCGACGCACCCCAAGGCCATGCCGACCGTCATGCCCACCAGCGCCGTGTCGCTGATGGCCACGATCTCCGGCACGCTGCAAAAGACGCTGCAGAAAGACGACTTCAAGGACCTCGACTTCAGCACCGACAACGGCGCCGTCATCATCCGGGTGCGATCGGATGACGTGATGTTCGCCCGGGGGTCGAACCAGTTGACCTCGAAGGCGAAGCGCACGATCGAGGCCGTCGCCAAAGCCGTGGCCCCTCTGCCCCATCAGGTCCGCATCGAGGGCCACACCTGCGATCTGCCCGTCCGTAGCGGCAAGTACGCGAACAACTGGGAGCTTTCATCGGCCCGGGCCATCAGCGTCGTGCTGCACATGATCGGGCACTGCGACTTCTCGCCCCACAGGCTCAGCGCCATGGGCTACTCGGATACACTCCCGGTGGTGCCCAACAACTCCGAGGCCCACCGGATCAAGAACCGTCGCATCGATATTGTCCTCACCCGTGGCGACACACCCCACCGAGGTTCGGCGACGGCCGCCGGCGGTGGAGCCGTCGACCCGGACGTGAGACCCGGCCCGGTGAACGTCGTCCCGCATGTCGATGTCACGCTCATGCCTCACGGAAAGGCTGGTGCCAGTCACCAATGAAGCGCCGCAGATTGTCGGAAGCAGCACGCCGCGGGGGAATACTCCTGATCGTCGCCGTGGTCGGAGCCCTGGTAATCGGTGCCGGCGTGAGTTACATCGTCTTCGGCCGCAGCAAGGCCGCCAAGGCCGCCGACGCCAAGAATGCCGGCGAGAAGGCCAAGGAAGGCGAGAAGGGCAAGGGCGCGGAGGGCCAGGAGCATGCCGAGCTCACCTACGTGGATCTGGGTGCATTCCTCGTCAACATCGTCGCCGAGGGCGAACTGCGCTACCTGCGCATCGAAGTCACCCTGGGCGTGGAGCTGCCGCCCGAGCCCAAAGGCAAGAAGAAGAGCTCCCATGGTGGACACGGCGGCGGCAAGGACGAGGAGGGCGCCAAGCTGCCGGAAGGCGACGATGCCATCGCCCGGGACGTGATCGTGCGGGTATTGTCGGTCCAGAGCTTCTCCGAGCTCCGCCAGGGCGACAGGTTCACGGACCTGAGTCAGCAACTGCAGGATGCGCTACAAGCCAGCCTCGAGCAGTGCAAGGTCCACAAGGTGCTATTCACTTCGATCACGATGCAGTAGGAAGGAGGCGAGTGCGTTGCTGGACGCCGCCGAGACCAGTCCGGAGATGGACGAGGAGTACGAAGACGACATTGAGATGGATGTGGAGGAAGTCGAGGAACTCCTGGAAGCCGACGAGGGCGATGAGGAGGACTTCATGGGCGTTGCCGAGCCGGTGGCCGGCGCCGGGGGCGCCCCCGTAGGCCGGGCGCAGTGGCAGGACGACGCCCCCCGCGCAGACGCCGACGGCGCCGGACTCGAGCTCATGCTCGATCTGCCCCTGGACGTGACGGTCGAGCTGGGAAGGACCATGATGCAGTTGGGTGAGGCGCTCGCCCTCCAGCCGGGCTCGATCATCGAGCTCAACAGGCTCCCGGGAGAGCCCCTGGACATGCACATCAACGAGCGACTGGTAGCACGCGGGGAGGTCGTCGTGGTCAATGACTCCCTGGGGTTGCGCATCACCGAGATCATCGGTAAGAGCGCGAGCCGGGGCTGAGCGCTCCGGCTGCTACGCACGCGATGGACCACGGAGGCTGATGCAAGGTGAGCAAGCACAAGGTGCCACTGGAGTGGTACACGGCGGTGATCGTCGGCCTGTGTCTGGCCGGCGCGGTTGTCCCGGCTACGGCACAGGGCGTGGACGCGGACCAGTTGGCCGACGAGATCGCCCTCACGGAGATCGAGCCGGCAACGACGGAGCAGGGCCCCGCCGATGCGGCGACCAAGGGCAAGAAGGCCGACGGTCCGCTGGCGGTCTCTGTCCTGGATATCGGCGCCAAGCTGGCGCTACTCGTGCTCCTGGTGTACGGCGCCTCACTGGGCGTCAAGCAGCTCCAGAAATCCGGATTCCGACTGGGCCGGCCGGCGGGTTCAGGCGCCACCGAGGGTGGCCGCATCCGACAGTGCGCCGATCTGGCCTTGCGTGGCGGGGCCACGCTGCATCTGGTCGAGGTCGATCGCTGCCCCGTGCTGCTGGCCACCCACGGTACCGGGGACGTCTCCTTGATCCTGGACCTGCGGCAGACGTCCGCCTCCGCCCCGGGCCGCGAACCGGTGCCGCACACCACGGCGTCCGTCCAGCCCTCGGCGCCGCAGGCCATCGCACCTCAGGGATCCCGCGACAAAACTGAGCCACGCACCGCACCCATTTTGCAGCAAGACAGCGAGTGGACCCAGCGACGGGACGCCCTCATCCGCGCCCTCACCGAGCGCGCTTCCTAAGGGGCATGCGGTCATGAGTATACCTACCGTGCGGCAAGGATGCTGCTCGGGCAAAGCACCCGCCTCCCGTGGTCGCGGTGCCGCCCGTAGCGAGGCGGATACCCGGGCCACGGGCGCCCGAACCTCGGCGCGCAGGCTGCTGTGGCTGGGGCTGCTGCTCGCCATCCTGGGCTTGGCGGCGGTGGCCGCCCACGCTCAGATACCCGGCCCTACCCCCCCGACGCAGCCCACGCCGCCGACGGGGCCCACGCCGCCGGGCGACTGGTTCAGGGAAGAGGCGCCGCAGGAGATGGCGCTCTCTCTGAGGATCCTGTTCAGCCTGGCCGTCATGTCGCTGATCCCGGCGGCCCTGGTCACGATGACCGCTTTCTTGCGAATCATCATCGTCCTGGGATTCCTCCGCAGCGCTCTGGGCACGCAGCAGACGCCCCCCAATACGGTGCTGGTGGGCCTGGCCTTGTTCTTGACCCTGTTTGTGATGCGGCCGGTCTGGACGGAGATCAACCAGAAGGCCGTTCAACCCTATTTTGCCGGTGACATCAACTACCAGACCGCCCTGCGCGACGGCTCTGAGCCGTTGCGCAAGTTCATGGTTAAGCAGACCCGGGAACGCGACCTGCTCTTGTTCCTCCAACTGGCCAAGATGCCCCGGCCCAGCAACCCCGAGGACATCTCCCTGCAGATTCTCCTGCCCGGCTTCGCCATCAGCGAGCTCAAATCCGCGTTTCAGTTGGGCTTTGTGATCTACATCCCCTTCATCGTGCTGGACCTTGTGGTGGCCGGCGCCCTGATGTCCATGGGGATGCTCATGCTGCCCCCGACCACGATCTCCTTGCCCCTCAAGATCCTGCTGTTCGTGATGATCGACGGCTGGCATCTGATCTCCAAGTCCCTGGTGCTGAGCTTCACCTGACGTTCCTTCACCCCGACCCGATGGGTTCGGGGTGGAGGCGATCCGCTGCCGCCCTCCCCCACTTGCCCCCCACGACTGTGGCACGGAAATTGCTGACTGCAAGGATGGCAATGCCCGGCACCGCCCGTACTCCGGTCGATGCCGCCGGGGCGGGCCGTCTTGTCCGCCAAACGCGAGCGCAGCCCAGGGAGAATGACATGACCGACACAACGGTACTGCACCTGGTGAGCCAGATGCTGTTGGTAGGCTTGAAGGTGTGCGGCCCGATCCTGGTCACGACGCTGGTGGTCGGCGTCGCCATCAGCGTGGTGCAGGCCGCCACTCAGGTGCAGGAGATGACCTTGACCTTCGTCCCCAAGATCATCGCCGTCGGCGCCGTGGTGGCCTTCTTGGGCCCCTGGATGATCCACACCATGGTGGACTTCACTTCAGGGCTCTTCTCCGACCTCGCCCGGTTCGCGCATTGAGGGAGCAGTCGGGCACGGCTCCGATGCCTGGGCGGGAAGACATGGCCGGCGTGGGGCCCGGTCACGAAGGCTTCCAGGTCCACCACATCTCCTACCGGTACCGATCCCCGATGCACCGGCTGAATCAGTAACCGAAGGGCGCCGGCAATGGCATCTCTCGCGATGGGCCTGATCGAGCAGGCGTCTCCCTACGTGATCCCCGCGGCGCGAACCATGGGGGTCGTGGCCTTCATGCCGGGGTTCTCGTCCAACCAGGTCCCATCCTACATGAAGGTCGCCCTGGCGATGGGGGTGGCGTTTCTCGTCGCCGGTACAGCCACTCCCACCGACCCGTTCTCAGGCACGCCGGAGCAGCTCGCGCTTACCCTGGCGGGGGAGCTGGCCCTGGGCATGATCGTCGGATGGGCGGTGTACGTGTTCTTCGAGGCGGTGCGCTGGGCCGGCGAGCTCCTGGATCTCCAGCTCGGGCTTCGGGCCGGTTCCCTGTTCGACCCCATGTCCAACCAGTCCAGCTCACTACTGGGCCAGGTCTACTATCTGACGGCCCTCACATTCTTCTTCGTCACCGACGGGCATCACTGGGTGCTGGCGGCGGTAGCCAGGAGCTTCGACCGCATCCCGCCCGGGGGCCTGGTGATGGGTGCCGGGACGACCGACCTGCTCGTGGGCGCTGCCGCCAGCTCGCTGGACATCGGAATCCGTGTGGGGGCCGCGGGGATTTGCGCCCTCCTCCTGTCGGATATCGCCCTGGCCATCGTCGGCCGCCATGTGCCGCAGATGAACGTGTTCCTGGTGGGCATTCCCGGCAAGCTGTGGGCGGGCATGATCGTGCTGGGCCTGAGCGCGCCCCTGCTGGGGGGAGCGTTCACCGTCATGATGCAGGACATCCGTCGAGTGGTCTGCCTCCTGCTGGGGGGCTGAGCGAGGGCTCAGGACGACAGGACGACGACAAGCGACACAGCGGGCGCACGGCAGGCGCCAATCTCGCCGATGAAGGTCAGCCATGGCTGAGGACAAGGGCTCAAAGACCGAACAAGCCACGCCGCGCAAGCGCGAGAAGGCCCGGGAGGAGGGACAGGCGGCCACCAGCCGCGACCTCACCGCCGGGCTCGCCATCCTGGCCTCCGCTCTGACGGCCAGGGCGATGTGGCACTCCAACTGGAACCAGCTCGTACAGGTGGGGAGCTGGACCATCGGTCAGGGCGGCACAGACGACCTGGCCCCGGCCACTTTCGCCCGCATCGGCAGTCAGTGGCTGGTCGTGGGAATGCAGACCCTGCTGCCCGTGATCGGTATCGGAGGCTTCATCGGCCTGGCCGTCAGTCTGCTCCAGACCCGGTTCATGTTCTCCCTGAAGCCCCTGGAGCCGAAGCTGGAGAAGCTCAGCCCGGTCAATGGATTCAAGCGCATCTTCTCCATCCGCGGCATGGTGGAGGCGGCCAAAAGCTCGCTGAAGGTCGTCATCATCATGGGCATGGCGCTGTGGGTGATGTGGGGGCGCCACACGGACTTCGTCAGCCTCACCGACAGCGCCCCTTCGAGCGCCGTGAACCTGTCGCTGGACCTGATGTTCGACATGGTCATCCGCGTGGCGGTGGTCCTCGTGGTCATCGGGGCCATGGACTACGGCTATCAGTGGTGGGAGTTCGAGCGGGGCCTGCGCATGTCCCGCCAGGAGATCATCGACGAGATGAAGCAGCAGGAGGGGGACCCGTATATGCGGGCCCGCCGCAAGGCCACCCGCCGCAATATGCTGCAGCAGGGCATGTCCCGCGAGACCAGGGACGCTTCGGTCGTGGTGACCAATCCCACCCACTTCGCGGTGGCGCTCATGTACCGCCGGGGCATGGTGGCACCCAAGGTGGTGGCCAAGGGCCAAAACAACGTGGCCCAGCGCATCCTGGGCGTCACCCGCAAGCACGGCATCCCCGAGGTACGCAACGTGTCCGTGGCCCGAGCGCTGTACAAGGCCACCAGTGTCGGGGACTACGTGCCCATAGCGCTGTACCAGGCGGTGGCCGAGATCCTGGCCTTCGTCCGTCGTCAGGCCCTGGAGAGAAGACAGCGCCAACTGGAGCTGACCAGGCGTCGCCAGACCGCGGGTTCGGGGCCCGTCTAGAGGTCCGGCCGAAAAGTCCGGCCGGCCCGGTTTCTGTCATTCTGGAGCGTCGGCGTCGCAAGCTCGAGCTTGCGACGCTTGGGCGAAGAATCCCGTTGAATGCCGGGGGATTCTTCGAGCTGCTCCCTCCGGGAGCGGACGCTCTCAGAAGGACATTCGCGGCGAAGGCGGGGTTTTCGGCCGCGCTTCCAGGTTGCCGCAAGAGAGCTGAACCACTGGGCCTTCGAGTACTGAGCTAGAGTGCATTGGAGAACGTTGCCGCCATGCCAGATAACCTGCTCGAACGCATCGGCAAGCAAAGCGACGTCGTGATGGCGGTGGGCATCATCGGCCTTGTAGGGATGATGGTCATCCCGCTGCCGGCCGTGTTGCTGGACGTATTGCTGACGCTCAACCTCGGCACGGCGCTGTGCATCTTGCTGGTTTCCATGTACGTCAAGCGCCCCCTGGACTTCTCGGTCTTCCCTTCCATGCTGCTGGTGGCCACGCTGTTCCGTCTGGCGCTGAACGTGTCCTCGACGCGTCTGATTCTCCTGCACGGGTCGGCGGGGAAGGTCATCGAGGCCTTCGGTCAGTTCGTGGTGGGGGGCGACGTGATCGTCGGCCTGATCCTCTTCATCATTCTGGTCGTGATCCAGTTCGTGGTCATCACCAACGGTTCCGGCCGCGTGGCGGAGGTCGCAGCCCGCTTCACCCTCGACGAGATGCCCGGCAAGCAGATGAGTATCGACGCCGACCTCAACGCCGGCCTCATCGGGGAGGCGGAAGCCAAGGCCAGAAGACGCGATATCGAGCGGGAGGCCGACTTCTACGGGGCGATGGACGGTGCCAGCAAGTTCGTGCGCGGTGACGCCATCGCCGGCATTATTATCCTGCTGGTCAACATCATCGGCGGGATGATCATCGGTGCCACCAGACTCGGCATGCCCGCGGGCGAGGCCTTCCAAAGGTTCGCCCTGCTCACGGTTGGTGACGGCCTCATCAGCCAGATTCCCGCCCTGCTGATCTCGACGGCCACCGGTCTTGTGGTCACACGGGCGGCCTCCGAGGACAATCTCGGCGCCGAGGTGAGCGATCAGATCACCACACAGCCGCGGGCCGTGGCCATTGTGGGTCTGATGCTCATCGCCTTCAGTATCGTCCCCGGTCTGCCCACGCCGGTGTTCGTCGCAGTCGGGGCGGCCATCGCCTCGCTGGCGTACTATCTATCCCGACGTCCCGCGAAGGAACTGCCGACCGCGGAGGAGACCGAGTTGGAGCAGGGCGCCGCTCCGGAGACGAAGGACAGTGTGGAAGACCTGCTTCAGGTGGACCGCATCTGCATCCGCATCGGCTACGGCCTGCTGGCTCTGACGGACCCGGACAGCGGAGACCTGCTGGACCGCATCTCCGGGGTCCGCAAGCAGATCGCCCAGGAGCTGGGGCTCGTCATCCCTTCGGTGCGGGTCCGAGATGACGTCGCGCTGGGGCCGCACGAGTACGTCATCAGCGTCAAGGACGCCGAGGTGGCCCGGGGCAAGCTGCGTCCACCGATGCTACTGGCATTGAGCTCCAAGCCCGAGCCGCCCTCCATCCCGGGCGAGGACACCACGGAACCCGCCTTCGGCCTCCCCGCCAAGTGGATCCGGACACAGGACGCGGCCCTGGCCGAGGCCCGCGGCTACACCGTGGTGGACGCCTCCACCGTCTTGGCCACACACCTGAGCGAGACCATCAAGCAGCGCGCTTCCGACGTGCTCAGCCGCCAGGACGTTCAGGACATGATCGACGCTCTGCGGGAACGCGAGCCGGCGGCGGTCAACGACGTGGTCCCCGACCTGTCCTCGGTGGGGCAAGTCCAGCAGGTACTACGCGCCCTGCTGGACGAGCGGGTGCCGGTGCGAGATTTCGCCACCATCCTCGAGGCCATGGCCGACGGCCTCCGCGCCACCGGCAATCTGGATGATGCGGTGGAGGTCTGTCGCCTCGCCCTGTCCCGGGTGATCTGCAACCAGTACGTCGCCGAGGACGGAAGCCTCAAGGTCATCACCATTCAGCCGGAGATCGAGCATCGCTGCATGGAGACGGCGGTGCAGACCACCCAGGGCCCGGTGTGCGGCCTGGAGGTCGGGATGGCCATGCGGGTGCTGACCCAGGTGCGCGACGCAGCCGAAGATATCATGCAGCAGGGCATACAGCCCGCGCTCCTTTGCTCCCCGCAGGCCCGGAGACTCGTCAGGCAGCTCACGGCCCGGGATTTCCCCACTATCCCGGTGATCTCGCACTCCGAGGTCCCCAACGGGATCAACGTCCAGGTATTGGGCCGCATTGCCGTAGACGCGGCCACCGCCGCGGCCTAGCGCCCTTCTCGTCCGCGGCAAGAGACAGCCAAAGGCAGGCACCCTTCGGGGTGCCTGCACTGCGTTCTGGGCCGTGCACGCCCCGGCCGAGGTCGCCGCGGAATGCCGGCCCGGGGGGCCGCGGACGGAGGGTGGTGCCGGGCCGCGGGTGCAAACGTTTACCACCGTCGGCCGCTTAGGCCGGCCCACGGCACCGGGATTGCTTCATGAGTATCGGCCGCTTAGGCCGGCCCGCTGTCGCGGGACGCACACACCACAGCACACACCACCAGTTCCGCTGGCACAGGTATTGCAGAACTTCGTACACGGGTCGTCGGCCCGGGTCACGCCAGCCGCGATGGAGACGCTCCAGTGAGTCAAGCACGTGATGGCAAGTGGGTCAGCGACATGTCCGTGGCGATCGGAAAATGCGCACCCGCCGTGGTGGGCGCCATGGCCCGCTCCGGTAAGCCGCTACCCGATGACGTTGATCCGGGTGCGTTCGCCGGCCAGGTCATGCTCAGGATCGCTGAGAGGGCCTGCCATGAGCGGTGGGGCAGCGACGAGTTCCACAGAAAGGCCGAGACCATCATCATGGAATGCATCGCCGGAGGCCCAGAAGATCTCCCGACAGTCCCGGCATCCGTGCCCAGGCGCGCCGGCAGCCCTGAGGAGCGGGCCGAGGTCATCCAGGCTCTCGGCAAGCTGGACACTTTGCGGCTGCGGGTCCTGGCTCTGACCCTCCAGGAGGGTCTCAGCGTCTCGGAGACCGCCACCGTGCTGGGTGAGCCGGAATGGCGCATCCATCAGGAGCTCGCCGACGCGGTCGGGCAGATTCGGCGCCAGATGCACGCGACGGATGTGGGCCGCACCTGACCTCCGCTCGATCAGTACCACCGCGCCGAAGACGGCCGCGGGCACACCGCGTCTCACCCTACAGGGGTCACACCATGATCAAAGGCATCTACACAGCCGCGGGAGCGATGCTGGCCGAGATGGTCAGGCAGGACGTCCGCGCCCACAATCTGGCCAATGTCGATACCACCGGGTTCAAACGGTGCCTGGCACGGGTCATCGCCGCCGATGACGTGAACTCCGAGCCCAGAATCACCGGCGAGATCGATCAGAGCATGGGGGGCTTCAAGTCCACCAATGCCCCGCTGGACGTGGCCCTGCAGACCCCCGGGTACTTCGTGCTCAACACACCCAACGGCCCTCAGTACACCCGGAACGGGCACTTCTCCTTGAACGCCGACAAGGTGTTGGTCAACACCCAGGGCTTCCCGGTGATGGGCCAAAACGGTCAGATCGTCCTCAACGGCGGCCGCATCGAGATCGGCCAGGACGGCAGCATCTTCAGCGACGGCACCCGCGTGGACAGCTTTCTGGTGGTGGACTACCCCGCCATGACCAGTCTCACTCCGGAGGCCGGCAGTGCCGTCGCAGGCAGCGTCGCCCCGGTCCCCGTCGCCAACTACGCACTGGCACAGGGCGGGCTGGAGAC
>CAYRFY010000108.1:0-1589 GCA_964423635.1 uncultured Armatimonadia bacterium
GTTCACCAAGGTCCTGTATGTTCTAATCCTGGCGGGGATCCTCTCGCAGGCGGCGGAGACGCGGCGGGCACGGCGCCGGATGCTCACAGGCGTCCTGCTGATGATGGCGCTGATGTGTGGCGCTCTGGCGGTTCAGGAGGACCTGGGCATGGCGCTACTGATCGTGGGCGTCACCCTGGCCATGCTCTTTGCTCGAGGTGTCTCGCTGCCGCTGCTCACCGGGTTGGCGTTGCTCCTGGCCTCAGGGGGCGTCCTCGTCGCCATGCAGTCTCCCGTCCGCTGGCAGAGGATACTGATCTTCCTGCACCCCGAGACGGACGCCGGGGACACGGGCTATCAGCTCTGCCAGATGCGTGCGGCTCTGGCCAGAGGCGGGGTTGGTGGGCTGGGGCTGGGGCTGTGCCCGGAGAAGTGGTCGGCCCTGCCCGCCGGCCATACCGACGCGATTTTCTGCATCATCGGCGGCGAGTTGGGCCTGCTGGGAGCCGTGGGTGTCATCCTGCTATTCTGGGCCCTTACCACACGCGCCTTCAAGCTGGCGCAGCAATCCAGCAGCCCTGCCCTGTGGCATACCGGGGTGGGCATCGGCATACTCATGGGAATGCAGGCGCTGATCCATCTGGGCGTCGCCACGGTTTCGATCCCCTGCACGGGGCTGACGCTGCCTTTCGTCAGCGCCGGCGGCAGCAGTCTGGTGGCCTCCATGGCGGCGGCCGGGATCGTCCTGGCCGTCTCGCGCTTCCCCGCGCAACCGCCGGGCGAAGGGACCAGTTCACCGTGAAAGTGATCCTCATGGGTGGCGGCACCGCCGGCCACCTGTTCCCCTCTGTCGCCGTGGCCCAGCGTCTGATCGACAAGCTCGGCGCCGAGGTGCTGTTCATCGGCGCCGAGGGCAGACTGGACAGCCGTATCCTGCAGCAACAGGGCCTTCCGCACCGTCTGATTCCGGCACGGCCGTTCCCGTACGGCCTGTCGCTGGACGCCGTCGCGGCGGTGGGTGCCGTACTCCGCGGGGCCGCACTGTGCGCCCGCATCGCCCGGGAGTTCCAGGCCGATGCGCTGTTTGGTGCCGGAGGGTTCGTGGGCGCGGCGGGTACGCTCGCCGCCGCCTGGACCGGTCTGCCCTCGGTGTGCCACGCCTCCGATGCCCTCCCCGACCGCGCCAACAGACTACTGGCCCCGTGGGCCGGCCGCATCACCACGCACTACGAGGTAGCGGCGGCACACTTCCCCCAAGCGAAGACCACCGTCACGGGCCAGCCGATCCGGCGCGAGTTCTTGACCACTACCCCACGGCAGGCCCGAGAAGCGCTGGGCCTCCCGGCGGAGGCTTTCGTCCTGCTCGTGGCCGGGGGGAGCCAGGGCGCCCGCACGCTGAACCACGCCACCGTCGGCGCTCTGGACAGGCTGCTGTCCGATGAAGGGGCCTTTGTACTCCATCTCACCGGGACCGCGGAGCACCAGGATACATTGGATCGCGTGAAGAAGGCCGTTGGCGACCATCCCCGATATCGAGCGATGGCCTTCTGCGAGGAGCCGTGGCTCACCACGACTGCGGCGGACTTGTGCCTCACCCGCGGGGGGGGGCA
>CAYRFY010000108.1:1599-12002 GCA_964423635.1 uncultured Armatimonadia bacterium
CTGGCGGAGATGACGGTCAAGGGTGTGCCGATGGTCGTTGTGCCCTATCCCTATGCCGCAGGGCATCAGAGGCTCAACGCGACCGAGCTGGTGGAGAGCAAGGCAGCGGTGTTGATCGAGGACGCCGACCTCACGCCGGAACGGCTGGCACAGACGGTGGCCGACTTGAGGGGTGCTCCGGGGAGGCTGTCTGAGATGTCGCGGGCGGCGCTTGCTCTCGCCCGTCCCGAGGCGGCCGAGAGCATCGCACAGATCATTGCCGAGGTGGCCCGGACCCGGTAGGGGCAAGGCCAGCCACGCCGGTGCGTCGGCGCCGGGGGATGTGAGCCTGTCGGCTAAGTCAATTGGGCCGACTGCGCGCCTCGGTGCCATGGCTCGAAACGCGTAGGATGAGTGCCGTCATGATCCTGCGATTGTGTTTGCTGCGCATTTGGGACGCGATCAACCACGGGACGTCGCCCGGTTGGGGGTATCTCAGGGTGCGAAAGGACTTCACCGACAGGCTCATGTCCCCTCGCCGCCACCCGGCGATCCTTCCGAGGGCCCGGCGCCACGTACCGTGCCCGAGCCCGTCTTGCCAGTCCCGCGGGTGTGGGGTACAATCGCTATCTGTAGATGACCAACATGAGCGCACGCGCATACAGGGCGGAACAGGCACCCCGCGCGTCGCATGACGGGAGCGCGTTACCGACCGGATGGAACTAGCCCCAGGCAGTCACGTCTTCTTCTCAGGCATCGGCGGCGTGAGCATGAGCGGTCTTGCCCACGCACTGCTGAGCCGTGGTTTTCCCGTTTCGGGGTCTGATAGCTCTGACAGCGCAACCGTCTCGAAGTTGCGGCAGGCCGGTGCGGCGGTGACCGTCGGCCACTCGGCGGCCAACCTCAACGGTGCGCAAGTTGTGGTGCGTACCACCGCGGTCCCCGACGACAACCCGGAGATCCTCGCCGCCAGGGCGGCGGGCCTCCCCATCTATCATCGCTCGGAACTCCTGGCCTGGATGTGCACGGGCCACAAGGCCATCGCGATCACCGGCACCCACGGCAAGTCGACCACGACAGCGATGGCCGCCACGATATTCGCACACGCCGGGGTAGACCCCACGGTGTTTGTGGGCGCCGAGGCGCCGCTGTTGGGCGGCAACTACCACATCGGCTCCGGCCCCCATGTGATCTTCGAGGCCTGCGAGAGCGACGGCAGCTTCCTGCGTTACGAGGGCTGCTCGCAGGTGATCAGCAGCATCGAGCCCGATCATCTCGATCAGCACGGCACCTGGGAGCGGCTGCTGGCGGCGTTCCAGGGCTTTGCCTCCATCGCCGACCCCGCAGGCTTCGTGGTCTACAACTCGGATTACGAGGCGGTGCGCCGGGTGGTTTCGACGTCTCCGGCCCAGCCGATCTCCTACGCGCTGGAGACTTCCGCGGACCTGCAGGCGCGGGATATCCGCCACGGGCCCGACCGTACCGCGTTCCAGTTCGTCTGCCGGGGGGCGGCCGTGGCACAGGTCAGCCTGCCGGTGCTGGGGGATCACAACGTGCTCAACGCCCTGGGGGCCTTGGGATGCGCGCTGGGTTGCGGCCTGGACCTGCCCGAGGCCTGCGCGGCGCTGGCCGAATACCGCCCGGTGGGCCGACGGTTCCAGCCGATCGCCACCGTCAGGGGTGTTCGCATCATCGATGACTACGCCCACCACCCCACGGAGGTGCGGGCGACGCTCCATACGGCTCGGGCGGCCACCGACGGCCGCATCATCGCCATCTTCCAACCTCATCTGCGCAGCCGCACCCGGGACCTTCTCACCGAGTTCGGTGGCGCCTTTGCCGATGCGGACATCGTCGTGCTCACCGGCATCTACCAGCCCCGGGCAGACGGTCTCGAGGACTTCCACGTCTCCAGGCTGTATGACGAGGTGCGACGCAACGAACCGGACAAGCAGTTGCTGCTGATTGAGGACAAAGACGACGTCGCCGGACAGCTCCTACCGCTTGTAGAAGAGGGCGACATGGTGATCACCATCGGCGCCGGGGACGTGTACAAGGTGGCCTACCAACTCGCTGAGGGCCTCAGGTAATCTGGCCACAGCGCGGTGTCGCCCACCGCCGCACGTATCGCAGCCGGGAGGCAACCTCGATGACGTGGGATGGACTAGATACAGGTCCTCACCACGCCGTGCCACAGCAACCGTTGAATAGGAGGCGTCGCGCCACCTTCGTCGGCGCGGGCCTCCTGGCTACGGCGGTGGTCTCTATCTTGCTTGGCCTCTCGGTATCCGAGGTCGTGCGACTCAGACAGGTCGTGGTCTACTCTCCCGACCTCGGCCTGGCCCAGGAAGTGGCGCAGGCCATTGAACTCCCCGCAGGCACGGGGACTTTCTGGCTGCGCCTCTCCCCCATCCGCCGTGACGTGCTCACCTGCTCGCGGGTGGGTGCCGTCAAGGTGGAACGCCAAATTCCTCACGGGGTCCTGGTCAGGGTCGCCCCGAGAAAGCCGGCTTTCGCCATAGTGGCCGACGGCGGCGTCATCGTGGCCGATCGCGAGGGGGTGCTCCTGTTCCGCAGCAGCACCCCACCCCCCGGCATCCCGGTGGTCAAGACCGCCTCCACGAGAGGCCTGGTCGTGGGACGCCGTTGCGATAGGGACCTGCTGGATGAAGTCGTGCAGTGCCTGGACGGCGCCAGGGAGGCAGCACTGGGCACGGCCTTTTGTCTGGATACGAGCACTCGCTACGACTACAAGTTGCGTACTCCCGCAGGCCTCGAGGTCAAGCTCGGAGGACCGGACAACCTCAAGCGCAAGGTGCTGGTGGCGGCCGCGATCGAGCAGCATCTCAGACGTCGGCAGGCCAAGGCGGCCTACATCGACGTGCGTGTACCGGAACGCACTCCGACCTGGATGCCTCTTGAGGCCGCTGGAGCGTAGCGTAGGGCGAAGACCCGGTTGCGCAGGCGCGGGCAACGTGCCGGCGGCGGCCGTCGACGCGCCCTCTCCCCCACCGCCTCCGCTTCATCGACGGCCGCCACACACGACTCCCCATTTTCTGCGGCCCCGCCTCTGTGTCGGCCCGGATTGCCCGCCCCCCGTCGGGCCAAAGGCCCTCCGGTACCGGCGAACGGGCTACCTGCCCTCCTCCACCGTGGCCTTCACCGCCCCGATCGCCCTGGCCGTTGACTTGAGGGTCTTGCTTGAGGTCTCATCGCGGCTGCCGCCGAAGATCAGGACCCAGGGCCGGGCTTCGTCGGTGTATGTCTCCCCGGCCTTCACCGTCAGCGGGATGGGTAACTGGCGGCGCAGGTCCGGATGCTGGCCACCGCCCGGATCCAGCCAGAAGCGGCCCGCCACCACATCATCGGTGGGCAATCCCCCGTACACCATCCCGACCTGCTCATCCACCCAGGTGCCGCCTGCCAGAGCATAGTACATGGGCACATCCTCGGGGCCTTCGGGCACGTCGCCGGCCGGATCGCCGCCGATCATCCCGTTGAGGTAGAAGAAGTACCCCTTGAGCGTCATGTCCCGGTCGGAGAGGTTCGTGATATAGTTGAGCTTTGCCAGGCACCAGTTGCGGTCCGGATACATCAGGACCCGGTGGCTGACCTCGAACCGGATCGGCCGCACCCGCTGGGCTTCCTGCTGCCCCTCCTCGTCCACCAGAGTGATCGTCTCCCCCTCTCCCCCGCGGGAAACCACATCCATCACGGCACAGACCGACCCCACGTGGTAGGTGGCCGACACGCCCTCCGAGGCCCGCACCCACTGCTGCTGACCGTCTACATCCTGCCACACCAGAGGGTTGTAGGCGCCCAGGACCGTGCCGTCCAGAAGCACGCGGTCGGCCACGTTGCCTGTGGCCGGGAGCCCGCGCTCGAAAGCCAGCCGCCCGTTATCCAGGATCTCCGCGTCCTGGTTACGGGTCAGTTTGACCTCGGGCCCGAAGTAAGCCGGCGCTTCGCCGCGCCACAGCACCAGGGTGCTACAGGCCCAGGGGTCCAGACCGGAGACACCCACGAGCACGTCCTCGCCCACCACCTGGCAGCGCGCCGGCGCACCCGTCAACTCCGCCGCCAGCAGATCTCCGGCGGGGGCGCTGCGCAGGGCCTCGGGCAGGGCCGCGAGAGGCACCACGGCGGCGATGCCGCCGGCCGCCACGGGGCCGCGGTTGGCCAGCGCCACCAGTGCCGCCGGGCCCTTGACCCCGTCGGGCAGCCCCGCGCCGCGTACCCAGAACTGCTTCACGGCCAGGTTGTCGGAGCGCAGGCCGTCCGAGGTCTCCTTGTCCGGGTCAACTTCCACGGCGATCAGGTGCGCGCCGGGCTCCTCGGGCAGCGCCACGCCCAGGGGCTTCTCTTCACCGGGTTCGAGAGTGAAGGCGACTGTTCTGCTCTTCCCGTCCACATAGACCCGCACATCGAAGGTCGCCGCGGCCCGCCCGCGATTGTAGATGACGAGGTCCTCGGTCACCCCCAGCTCCGGGTCATCGCCGTTGTGCATGGCGTAGGCGCGCCCGTGCACCCGTGTGGCCATCTGCGTGAGTTCCGGGTACGGCTTGTCATCCACATCGACCAGCCCGTAGTTGCTATCCTCGGGGAACGTCTCCGAGATACCCTCGGCCGGCTCGTCCACCCACATGAAGAAGTCGCTGCCCACCATGTAGGGCAGGCGCATGAGCATCTCCTGGTAGATGCGGAAGGCCTCCGCCCGCTGCTCCTGGGTGTCCACGCGCATGCCGGCCCCGTGCTTGCAGGGCAGACCCGAGTCCAGCGCGGGGAACGACCACTCGGTGAGCATCATGGGCTTGCCGGCCAGCTCGTAGAAGCCGTCGAAGCGGTCCACCACGCCGGGGGCCTCCCCGCGCTCGAGGTCGACCATGTCATAGGAGTTGAAGGAGACGATGTCGCAGTAGTTGCCGCAGATGTCCCAGATATCGGCGGGGGCACGCCCGGCGAAGCGGCAGCCAATGACCATGTGGTTGGGATCGGCGCGGCGAATGGCCGCGGTGGTATGCCGGAAGTACTCCTCGGCGATCAGACGCACGAAGCCGATCTTGTCCTCCCTGACCGCCTCGAGGTTCGTGCCGTGCAGTGCATCCAGGCGGAGCAGGGCATCATACGACTCTACCGAGGCCCCCCAGGCGGCGTTGAGAGCCTCGATACCGGGGTACTTATCCTTGAGGTACTCGACCAGGGCACGCTTGGCCGTGTGATCGGCGGGCTTGAGCATGGCCTCCTCGAAGAGCCCTGTCTCTGTGTGGCTCTTGCCGTACCACTCCAGCTCGTTGTCCAGGAAGTACCCAAACAGCCAGGGGTCGTTCTTGGATTCGGTGCAGAGGCGGCGGGCCACGCGGTCGCAGTATTGCGGCCACCTGGGTGAGAACACGTTGGGGAAGCCGGTCCAGGTCGTCTTGGGGCAGATGTCGTCGATCTCGGAGAAGCGGGTGCCGAAGGCGACGAAATCGGTGTGGCCCAGGCCCTTGTACCGGCATTCGGCGCCATTCCCCGCTCCCAGGAGGTTGAAGCCCCACGACTTCAGGCGCTCGGTGGCCTGATCGCCCCAGGCGTCGGGACTGTCCCACTTGGCGTCGTTGTTCCTCTTGTAGGGTGCGTACCCCAGCTTCTGGCAACCGTGACCGGAGTAGCGGCAGTGGTCGGTGCCGATGGCATAGAAGCACCGACCCTCTGGGTCCACCACCCACCAGCGGTCGCCGCGCCTCTCGGTGCGGTAAAAGCCGGTGGCTTCGGCCTGGAACAGGTCGGAGGCCTCGACGGTCAGGGGCGGATAGGTTCTCTCTTTCGCCGGGGCATCGGGAACCGGGCCTTCGGCACTGACCGTCATGTCATCGAACTCGGCCAGAAAGCCCCCCGCACGCAATGCCGGCCGACCCGCCGTGACGGCCGGAGCGGTGAACTCATAGCCCATGTGCTTGATCTGCTCACCATCGAGGGAAGAGACGTAGCCGTCGATGCCCTCGGGCGTCATCTGGATGCGGAGACGATACGGGGTTTCATAGTCCCAGTCTAGGTCGTTGTTGTTCCCCGGCCTGGCCTGCAGGTTGCTCTGAGCAAGCCAGCTTCCCTCGCGCATCTCCGTCAGCTCGCAGAAGTGCCCCCCGCCCGCTGCGTCCGGCTTCTCGGCCAGGGCGAAGTGCCAGTAGTTGTTAAGATCAGAGAACAGGCAGACCGCCGCGACCTTCCAGTCCTGGCCGGTTGCCTTCCGCACCGTGACCACGGCCTCGACGGTGATCTTGGAGAAGCGCGGCTGCTGGGCCATGTAGGCGATGGTCGTGGGGCCGCTGGCCTGCAGCTTGCCCCCGATCACCTCCCAGGAGATCAGATCCGTCTCCCAGACCGGATGGCCATCGGCACCATCGGGGTAGGCGGAGAAGTCCTCGGTGAACTGCACGGTCTGAGCCCACAGCGGCAGGGCCAGCCCCGCCAGGCCGAGATACAGGATGTAGGCCGGCTTCATGGTGTATGGCTCCCTTCGGGTGTGACGAGGCACGTCAGATCGCGCACTATCCGCGCATTCATCGCCACCTGGTCGCAGTCTTTCTGGCACATGCCCACGATCACCGCGTCCGTGGGTTTGATATTTGACAGTGCAAACTCGAAGGCCGCCCGCACAGTCTGGGGCGAGGCACACTTGCGGCTCGCGGCCAGCACCTTGAAGACGAGGCAGGGCCTGTCCGTGGCCCGGATCACCCGGCACATGGCCTCGCGGTCCGCATCGTCGAACCGCTCCGCCGTCGCCCGCCCCTCGGCGATCGGGCCGCCGCCACGACCGCTGCCCAGGCGGTACAGGCAGGTCAGATAGAAGTCCACATCCCACGAATGCTCCTGGCAGTATTCCACGACCTCCGGCAGGTGCGTGCCCACTCCGACCTGGACGCCGCAGTCACGCATGGTGCCGAGAAGCTCTCTGATCTCGTGGATCCGCCCCTCCTGCCACAGGGCGTCGGTGCGGCTGCCGTGGTGGTAGATGGCGATGGCTCCGCACGCGGCGGCCTGCCGAATGTTGCCGTGCAGGTCCGCAAGCTCGCTGGCGGTCTGGGCGATCCAGTGCATGGTGCCCCCACGGTTGCGGTACTCGCGCAGAGCGCGCATGATGTGCCGGTCGGCCCGGGACTGCATGGCATTGAGCCCGTGACGCTCGCAGTCCAGTAGCGTCCGCACGATCTGCTCGTTGGTGAAATGGTTCAGGAACGCCTCGTCCATCCCGCCGGAGTAATGGGAGTTCCCGCTGAACGGATTGCCGCCGATCAGCAGACGAGAGACGCGGTGTGGCCCCAGTTGAATTGTGGGGAGCAAGGGCTGGGCGCCGGGTGGTCCGTCTTTCATGGTACTTCGTCCTTTGGCAAGACAAGGCTCTTGCGCATGATGACCCAGCGTCCCATGCTGTCTGTCAGGCCGCCCTCGGGCTGAAACCCGAGGCGGCGGTAGACCCGGGCGGCCACCGCGTTCTCGGCCCGCACCTCGAGTCGGGCGGACACGGCCTGCCGAGCCTCCAGGTACCGCAAGGCTTCGCGAACCAGCTCCGTCCCGATACCGCGCCGACGATGGTGAGGGTGCACACCCAGGGAGAAGATCCGGCCCTCGCCCGGACGCGTCCCGACTTGCGCCTCATGCCACATGCCCAGATACGCATGCACACCGGCGAAGCTCTCAGACCATGAGATGCCGTACCTGCCGGCAAGTCCGCGCAGCAGCATGCGCCCCACATCGCCCCGCAGCATGCCGCGGCGGAACACCCTCCCCGGCCACCTGGGTGCGAAGATATAGCCCGCGATCAGGCCGGCGTCATCCGCGACCAGCAGGCCCTCGGGCTCTGCCTGCAGGCAGATAGCGAAGATATCGGCGGCCAACTGCGGCCTGGGTGGCCGGTGCAGGAAGTGCCCCACCAGCTCTGGAAACGCCGCCATGGCCACCTCGGCGATCTGGGGGAGGTCAGACGGCTCAGCCATTCTGAAGTGCAGGTTCGCGATAGGTGGGGCACCCCGCTGTGGGAGTCTCTCGGGTCGTGCGCCGTGGGCCTCCCTCCGGGAGTGTCGGCGAGTCGACTCCGCCGCGGAGCGGGCCGACGAGGGCCGGATGTGCACCCAACGCACATCCGGCCCCCACGCGGCAGGCGACCACGACCTCGGAGCAACGACTGCTATTGCCTTTCCAGCATATCGGTCTCGACGACCTTCCCGTCGGCCACCAGGAGCGTCTTGATCTCACAGGGGGCGAAGCAGAGCGTCGCCGGCTCCAGGCCATGGAGTGCGATAGCGACCTCGCTCGCCTCACCGGAGGTCTCGTACGCCCGGACGACCATGGCCTCACTGTCTTCGGCCTGCTTGATCGCCTCGAGGATCACGTTGCCGTCCTCGGCGGCGGCCAGCGAGAACTGCCGGGGCAGCCTGCCCCTGTGCGCCGGCTCTTCACGCACGAAACAGGGATGGTTGAGCTGCTGGGCCTGGCGAACGACCTCGCCGCGACGCCAGTCGCCTGCATGGGGCACCAGCGCATATTGGAGGCTCTGAACCCCCTGGTCGGTGTATTCGTATCTGCGCCGGGCGTCGACCTGCGCCGGGTCGTGGAAGCAGTAGATCGGAGTGCGCAGGACGCTCAGGCGCAGTTCGCCGTTGCGGATGTCGTAGCCGTACCTGCTGTCATTGAGCACGGCCAGGCCGGCGGATGCCCCGTCGGGCAGCGTGCCGGAAACGTCCGCCCACTTCTGGGCGGGCTCCTCGTTGCCGTCGGCCTTGCGGACCGCGAAGGCGTAAGGTGTCTCGTAGGTGGCGGTCACCTCGTCGAGAGCCGTGGGGAACGCGAGCTTGACAAACTCGTGCTCACCCTCGTAGTCCACGGTCATGCGCACATCGATGCGCGGCACCTGGCGGTAGAGCGTGATCTCCTGGACCAGGGCGCTCCCTTCGTGCTCCATGGTGATGCGCAGCCTGGCCCGCACCGGGCCGACTTCCACCAGCTCGGGAGCGCCAATGGCCAAGAAGCGCCCCTTCTCATCGCGGAATGACTGGATCTCGTGGCTCCAGGTGTCGGAGGGGTCGTCGATCACCAGGGGCACGTTGGCCGGAGCACCCAGAAGGTCGCAGCCGGTGCGCTTGTCCAAGATGCGGGTGAGATAGCCGGTATCACGGTCGAACTCCAGGCGATAGAGCCCGCTCTCCAGGAAGGTCGGGCCGGCGAGGAACCCCACCTCCTGCGGCTCCCCGGGCCCCTGGACCATGCGGTACACCCGGTAGCCGCAGGCCGGAACTCGCGCGAGGAAGGCCACTCGAATGGTGGTGCCGCGGCCACTGATGTTTGTGTGCAGCACCTGGAACGGCACCTGAGCGTCCTGGTCATCCACCACATGCACCAGGTCGTCGTGATTGGGCCAGGAGACCTCGGCCTCCACGACTTCCGTCCGCTGCCACGAGAGCGTGTTGTGAACGACGATGGGGCGTCCCTCGCCGGAGGTGTCCACATGCGCCGCCACACGGCCCGTGGCATTGCGGATGGCCCGCAGCGCCAGTACCTCGGTCTCCCTGTAGTGCTCGATGGCGTCATCGCAGGCGGGGCGGATGCTGGTGCCGGCCATGATATCGTGGAACTGATTGAACAGGACGCGTTTCCAGCCGTACTCCAGATCGGCCCCCGGATAGTCCAGGCCGATGAGGGCCTTGGCCGCCATTGAGACCTTCTCGGCGTCCATCAGTAGATTCTCGCTGAGGCGATTGTGTTGCTTGATCGCCGCCACCGCCGTGTAGCAGCCTCGCGAATGGTACTGCAGCTCCTCGGAGACTACGGGGAACTTGCCGGCCTTGGGACGCACGGCATCGAAGAAGATGTCCGGGGAGCTGAACCGGGTCTTGGGTCCCAGCGGGTCGGCATCGACCTTGAGGATGCTGGCGATGTTGGCCTTGGTGGGGCCGCCACCGTGGTTGCCCACGCCGTAGAAGTTCATGGTCTGCCGCAGCCCCTTGGGAGTCTGCGCCGCGGCCTCGCGGATGCGCTCCTCGATCTCGTCCGACCAGGTCCCGTAGTGGCCGGGCATCCGCGCGGCCAGCACCCGGGAGCCGTCCGGGGCTTCCCACCAGAAGAGGGAGGAGGGCAGGTCTTTCTCGTGCGGGTCGGGACGGAAGAAGCAGTAGTGCTCCATGCCCTGCTTGCGCAGTATCTGCGGTATCGCCCCGGCATGGCCGAAGGTATCCACATTGTAGCCGGTGCGCGCGGTCTTGCCGAACTTGTCCAGGAAGTAACGCTGGCCGTACAGTCCCTGCCGCACCAGGGACTCCCCGCAGGGCACATTGCAGTCCGGCTGCTCCCACCAGCCGCCCACGATGCACCAGCGCTCCCGGGCGATCCAGCGGGTGATCTCGGCGAACAACTCCGGGTCGGTCTCCTCGATCCACCGGTAAGTCACCGCG
>CAYRFY010000108.1:12012-15736 GCA_964423635.1 uncultured Armatimonadia bacterium
ACAGAAGATGAAGCCCGGCGTGTCCTTGATGCGGTCCACGGCGGCCCGGCAGGTGTCGAGTACCTCCTGCCGGCCTTCCTCCCACCTCCACTGCCACACCGGGTCGATGTGGGCATTTCCGACCATGTGAACCGTGTAGCCGGACAGATCGCGCTGTTTGGCCTTCTTGGGCATCAGTGTTCTCCCCTTTGCGCCCGGCACAAAGCAAGACAGCCGCATCGCCGGGGCATGCAGACGACTGTGAGGCGAGTTCGCCCGGAGGGCTGGAAAGACCTCCTGGTGGGGGAGGACGACGGAGGGATGCCAGAGCACCGGGACACCGCGTGCGCAGTGATGCGCGGAGTACGCCGCCGAGGGGGTGCGGCGTGGCCGGAAGCCGGGGCCGGGAGGCGAAGCGGTCGGTCGGCGCGAAATCTTGTTACCAGGCCCGTTGCCAAGAGCCGACCTCGATGGGGGAGTGAAACCCAATGCCACGCCTTGGCCGGACGCAACGGCACAGTAGCCAGGGGCAGATACGCGCCGGAGTTGCGGTGGTGCTTGTGGGACTCGCGCTTGCCACCCTGCCTACACCGCGAGCAGGTTGCGCGCGGTCGCTGGGCGGGCAGTCGGTGCCCGCGCCCCGCCCTCGGGAGCCGGCCAAGGCGACGATTCGGTTCCTGGCGATGGAGTACGACTCGCAGACGAGGCCCTACATGGAGCGTCTCGAGAGAGACTTCGAGGCGGCGCATCCGGAGATCGACGTCTCGATAGAGGTGGTGGGATGGCATGAGGGATGGGACGAGATCTCGTCGCGGATCGACCGGGGAGAGACACCTGACCTGATGAACATCACCAACCTCTGGCTGGCGGAACTCGCGGACGGCGGGGTGTTGGAGGCGCTGGACGACCGTGTGACGCAGGAGTTCCGGGACAGGTTCCTGCGCACCGCCCTGCGCGGCGCGGAGTACGGAGGGCGGCTGTATGGCCTGCCCATAGCGATGTCGGCACGAGCGCTCTACTGCAACGCCGGACTGCTGAGGGCCGCGGGTGAGCGGCCTCCTTCCACCTGGGATGATCTGGTAAGGGTCGCGGGCAAGGTGGGTGACCCCACCGAGGGCATCTCCGGGATCGGCATCCAGGGCGGCCGATTGGAGACGGACATCTACTTCTACTACTTCCTCTGGGGCAACGGCGGCGAGATCCTCAGTGCTGATGGCCGACAGGCGAGGTTCAGCAGCCCCGAGGGCGTTGAGGCCCTTCAGTTCATGTGCGACCTCGTACACAAGTATCAGGTGGCCGAACCCAATCCCATCGCCTACGACCGCGAGGGCCTACAGGACCTCTTCCGTGCGGGGAGGCTGGCCATGACCATCACCGGGCCGTGGTTCTCCCGCTGGCTCCACGACTACACGCCGGAGCTGGAGTATCTCGTCGCCCCGATCCCGGGACGGAAGACCCACACCACGGCCGTGATGGTGGACCTCATCGTGATGGCCGGCAAGTCCAGAAACAAGAGGGCGGCATGGGAGTTCGTGGAGTTCTTCTACCAGCCCGAGCGGCGCCGGGAGTGGGCGGAGACCTTCGGGATGCTGCCGGAGCTCAACAGCGTCGCCGAGAGCGAGTATGTCACGAGCAATCCGGAGCGGGCGGTCTTCGTTGAGTTGGCTCGGGGAGGCAAGACCCTTCCCCTGCACCGGCGGTGGCAGGACGTCGCGGACGAGGTCGCAGCCGCTGTGCGAGAGGCCCTGGATGGAGAGCGTAGTCCGGCCGACGCCCTGAACTCCGCCGCCGGCCGGGTGAACGCGATCCTCGCTGGGGACTGACTGCCTGGGGTGGCCCCGCCGTCCTCGAAGCCGCGAGGCGTGCAGCGGGCCGCTGAGGGTGCAGGCACAGGCCCGACCGCCCCGACGGCGGGCTGCCGACAGGCCCCGGGGCAGGGCCCGGTCCGGTTCCGCGCGCCCCACGCCCATCAGGGGACGAACAGGTGCTCGGCCCGCAGGCCTCGCAGCCCCACGGGCAGAACCTCTGCCGCGGCGTTTCACGCAGACGGAAGAGAGCACGGCGCGGCCTCCGGCCACGGAGATTGCATGCAACGAGCACGCCCCACGGGTCCTGCAGGCCCGGGGGTTCGGTATGGACCCGCCCGGAGGTCCCCTGCCCTGTTGGGACGAAACTCCCGGCGTACCCAGACCAGTTCACACGGTGTGCAGCGTATCTTCTGCCGCCGCCATGGGAGGACTTTCGATGCCAACAGCCCCACTCCACCGCCGCTCGGTGTGCCGCGCCGCCGTGCCCGCCCTGCTGGCCGCGCTGGCCACGGTACTGCTGTCACTTGTCGCCGGCTGCCCGCCACCACCCGGGGAACAGGCGGGCACAGGTGTTCCCGGCGACCCGGGCAAGGCCACGCCTACCGCGGGGGGCGAAGGCGGCGGGAAGCTGAAGTTCCTGGCCATGGAGTATGACACCAACACCAAGCCCTACATGGACAGGCTCGAGAAGGCCTTCGAGGAGGCCAATCCGGGCACCGAGTTGTCCATCGAGGTCGTGGACTGGAACACGGGTAAGGACAAGCTCTCCACACTGGTCTCGGCCGGCAATGCCCCGGACCTGGTGAACATCGCGACCTTGTGGCTGCCGGAGTTGGTGGACCTGGATGTGGTCGAGGCCCTCGACACCTATGCCACCCAGGAGTTCCGGGACAAGTTCATCCCCATCTCCCTCCGCGGCGCCGAGTACCAGGGCAAGCTCTACGGTCTGCCCATTGCGGTGTCGGCCCGGGCGCTGTACTGCAATGCGGGACTGCTCAAGGCCGCGGGTGAGGAGCCGCCCAGGACCTGGGCCGACCTGGTCAAGGTCGCCGGCAAGGTCCAGCGCCCCGACGAAGGAGTGCACGGCATCGGGATCCAGGGCGCCAAGGTGGAGACCGACGTGTACTTCTTCTATTTCCTGTGGGCCAACGGCGGCGAGGTGCTCAGCGAGGACGGCAAGAGCGCTCTGTTCAACGGCCCGGAGGGTGTGGAGGCTTTGCAGTTCATGTGTGACCTGGTGAACAAGGAGAAGGTCGCCGAGCCCAACCCCACCGCCTACGACCGCGAGGGTCTCCAGGAGATGTTCAAGGCCGGCAAGCTGGCCATGACCATCACGGGGCCGTGGTTCTGGAAGATGCTGAAGGAGGATACGCCGGACCTTCAGTACGCCATCGCGCCGATCCCCTCCAAGAAGAAGCAAGTGACCATGGCGGTGACGGACAACATCGTGATGATGAAGAGCTGTCAAAGCAAGGACGCGGCCTGGAAGTTCATCGAGTTCATCTACCAGCCGGAGCTGCGCCAGGAGTGGGCGGAGACCTTCGGGATGCTGCCGGAGCTCAAGGCCGTGGCTGAGAGCGACTTCATCACCAAGAGCAGCGAATGGTCGTCGTTCATGGCGCTGTTGGAGACCGGCAAGTTCGTGCCCCTTCACCCGCGCTGGACAGCCATCGCCGAGGAGATCGTGACCGGCGTCCAGCAGGCGCTGATGGGCAAGAACACTCCGAAGGAGGCGCTGGATGGTGCGGCGGAGCGAGTGAACAAGATCCTGGCGGAGGGATAGCGAAGCTCCGCCTCAAACCGACGAGCACGGCGCGGAGATTGCTCCGGGGGCGGCGACACGGCCCGGCGGCGAGCCCTCCGGCTCGCCGAGTCGGGCTGGAAATAGGCTCACCTGACCCCTACGGCACGTCTTTCCCCGCCACCCCGCATGGGGA
>CAYRFY010000109.1:0-15279 GCA_964423635.1 uncultured Armatimonadia bacterium
CTTCTGCCTCAGAGCCTGTCGGTGAAGTCCTTCTGCTCCCTAGGGTATGCGCGGGCGGGCGACTTCCGGTGGGCAAACGCGTCTCAAATACGCCGGAACAACCTCTTTAGGACCATAACGACACTCTTCCTACGCGTTTCGAGCTACGGCAACGAGGCACGTAGGCGGCCCAATTGACTTAGCCGACAGGCTCCTCAGAGCCCGGACACGATCTTGTCGATCCCCTCGCGGAGTTGTTGCTCGCTGATGAAGCCCTGCTCGTGGAGGCGCTTGAGTCTGGCGATCTGGCCCTGAACCGAGTCGTCGGAGGGCGGCGTCTCCTGCGGGCCATCCTGAGCCGGCATGGCCACGGTGCGGTCCACGCCCTGAGGCAGCTCCAGAGGTGGCTTCTCAGGCGCCTCGGGGAGAGCCGCGGCGTCCGCTCGTGCCGCCAGCTCGCCCTGGGTGCGGGCCCGGGCCTTAGCCCCCTCGATCTGCGCCTCGGCCTGGAACACGGCGGCCAGGTGCTCGGATTGCAGGTTTGGCCCGGCAATGTCCAGACCCCGCCGCTTGGCCTCCAGCGGCACCGTGATCAGGGCGCGCACGTCCTCCTCGGCCTGGTCATCGAAGTGCAGCGAGATCAAGTTCCGCGGACCATCCAGGCCCATGCCCTCGGTATACGCCCATGCCCCGCAGACGGAGATGTTCAGGTTTCCCACGATGCGTAGGTTGTCGCTCATGAGGTTGGTGGATGCGCCGCTGGTGCCGGTATGGACGCGGCCAAAGGTGCCGTCAAGGTGAGCGGCGTCGAGAATGGAGGCGTAGCGCACCATGCCGAAGAGCTGCCCGCTGTAGGAAATGTAGGCGTGGCCGTAGCAGATCAGCGCCAGGAAGATCAGCCAGCCGTAGACCATCTTCCCGATCGCGTCCGCGCCGGCGGGAAGCTGCAGAGGGTCGAGGACGAAGAATACGCCCCCATAGCCCAGGAGCAGGAGTGCGGAACCCAGGCCCAGGGCCATCACGGCGGGCACGGCGTACACCCAGCCATCGAACCTGGCCCGGCTCTCGCACAGCAGTCCACCGCGGCAGGTGCCGGTATCGGCCACTCCGCCCTTCTTCTCCACCACCGGGAACTCATACACCCGGGGGGTGAAGTTGGGGGTACCGAAGCGGCCGCACTCGGCCTTCAGCGCCGCGATGGTCTCATGGGGACCCAGGCCGGCCTCCACGTACTGGCTGGTGCGGGCCGTGCGGGCGATCGGGCTGCTGCCCGGGACCAGCAGGTTACACAGCACAATGTCGAAGGCCACCAGCAGGACGAAGACCACGAACAGCAGGGCCGGTGGCGTCGGGATGACATCCAGAGCCTCGAGGCCCAGCACACCGGGCCCCAGGCCCACCACGGCACAGAGCACCACCGCCAGCAGCAGCCAGCCGGCCACCTGGAGCCGCCGGCGCGCGATCTTGCGGGGGATGGGGGTGAGGTAGCCGGCACGGGCGCTCAGGAAGCCCAGGAAGGTGCGGAACCAGAAAGGCTCGGCGCCCGAGTAGGCGCTGAGCTTCTCCTGGCGCAGTTGCTCGGCGACCTCGGCCGCGTCCTGCAGACCTCCGGGCGCGTCAGGAGGGACGGCGAAGCTCAGCATCTCCCGCAGCCCCAGGATGATGCCCACCAGGCCCCACACGGCGACCCCCAGGCCAAGTAGAACTTGCGCGATGAAGAAGACCGCCGAGATCGGGGCCATATCGGCCCCTCCGGACAGAATCGCCCCCACCTGCCCGATGCGGGGCTGGAGGAACAACACGGCCACCAGGCCGAGAACCAGGCCCACCGTCAGGCGGATCCCGCCCAGCGTACGGTACGGGTTCTGGATGCCGGATGGCTCCATTTCAGTGCTCGCATAGGCCGGCAAACCTGCTCACCTCGCTGTTGCGCCGGATAGTCAAACCCAATCATACCATTGCGCGGCCCGCAAGCGAAGACCCCTGTCGCCTTCTCGGCTCCCGGACGGGGCCGCCGACCTTGCTCCCGCAGAGCACGGCGGGGGCAATTGAGCGTGTCGGTGAAGTCCTCTCAGACCCTCGGATACGCGCGGGAAAGTGACTTCCCGTGGTTAAACGCGTCCTCAATGCGTTGGTAACACATTCAAAAAACCATGACGACACGCGTCCTACGCTTTTCGAGCTATGACAACGAGGCCCATGGGCGGCCCGATTGACTTAGCCGACAGGCTCAATTGCTGCCGGCTTGTTCGCGTCCCATCCCACCTGTCACACACAGGCCGGGGCTCAGAACCCCAGACCCTTGAGCCACTCGGCGCAGAGCTGCGACCACGAGGCGATGTGGGCGTCCTCGGGCGCCAGGCCGAGACCGTGGCGGCCGGACTGATAGATGTGCAGCTCGAAGGGAACACCTTCACGGGCCAGGGAGTCTGCAAACAGCAGGCTGTTTTGCACCGGCACCCCGGCGTCATCGGCGGTGTGCCACAGGAACGTCGGCGGCGTGTCCGGGGTGACCTGGTTCTCATTGGACAACGACTGCCGCAGCTCCTCGGGCGGTGTCTCGCCGATGAGGTTTTGCATCGAGCCGGTGTGGCGGAACCGGCCGAAGCTGATCACCGGATAGCACAGCACCGCCGCGTCCGGGCGACAGCTCAGGCGGTCCACCGGGTCCGCGGCCTCCGGATCGCCGGTGTCGTAGTGAGTGGCGACGGTCGCCGCCAGATGCCCACCGGCGGAGAAGCCGAGGATGCCCACCTTCTCCGGGTTGACACCGTACTCGCCGGCATGGGCCCGCACCCAGCGCACGGCTCGCTGGGCGTCCAGCATCGGGAAGGGGTGGCGGTACGGGGCCACCCGATAGTGGCAGACGAAGCCGGCAATGCCGAAGTCATTGAGCCGTTGCGCGATGGGATCCCCCTCGTGCGGCGCCCGTCCGGAGTAGCCCCCACCGGGGCAGACAACCACAGCGCCGGCGGGGCTGTCGCCCCCGGCGGGAAACGGAACGATGGTCGGGATGTGCTGCGGGGCGGCGGTCTCGATGCCCGGGGTGTTGCCCTCCCACAGCGGGATCTGCTGCGCGGCCGGGTTCTGAGCGGTCATAGGGATCCCTCATGCAAGTGGTATCGCCGGAGCGTGCCGACTGTGTGGCGAGGTTCGACGCCGGGAGCCATGTCCCTCCAGGGCGAGCCGTCGGTGGTGGCACACGACAACAGGCCGGCCGTGCGGGCAAGAGGCGACGACCTGCCCGCCCTTGACCGCCCGTGCCTATCTGGTAGAATCCTCATTCAGCACCGGCCAAAGCGCCGTCTCGCCGTCGGCCGGTGCGATCACTACGGCCGCACTGGAGTGCGTCTTGGCCACGAAGATCAGCGTGCAGATGTGTAGCTACAACCGCGCCGACCTGCTCAAACGCGCGCTGGAAGCCCTCTTCGAGGTGGACTTCCCCTCGGAAGACTTCGAGATCGTCCTGGTCGATGACGGCAGCAGCGATGGCACGCGGGAGATGGTGGCCGACTTGCGGCACGACCGGCGCCTGAAGTACCTGTACCAGGACAATGCCGGACTGGCCACGGCCAGGAACACCGGTATCCGTGCGGCCGAGGGCGAGGTCGTGCTGTTCATCGATGACGACACCATGGCCGACCGCAACCTGCTCAAGGAGCACTGGGCCACCCACCAGGAAGACGACAAGTGTGTGGTCAATGGGCGTGTCAACCACGTAGAGAGCCTGGATGTGGAGCTGTCGCCGAAGTTCACCACCGCCGACATCTCCACATCGTTCTTCTGGACCAGCAATGTCTCGGTGCGGCGCAAGTACCTGGAGCAGGTGGGGTTGTTTGACGAGGACTTCCGGGAGTACGGCTGGGAGGACCTCGAGCTGGGCGGGCGCCTGCGGGATCTGGGCCTAAGACGGCGGTACAATCACAACGCTCTTGTCTACCACTACAAGCGCAAGCGCCTGGCCTCGGAGCTGCCCCGGATCCTCAAGCAGTCCGCGGCGTGCGGGCGCAGCGCCGTGGTGTACCTGCGCAAGCGTCCGCGACTGCGCACGCGTCTGGCCACCGGGCTGTTCGGCTGGCGGATCGCGCTCAACGACATCGCCCGGGTGCTGCGCCCGTGCTGCCTGAGAACGGTGGAGCGTGCCGGCGATCGCGAGCTCACCGGATTGGTGGGCTTCTGTGCGCGTCTGCTGGCCAGCTTCGAATACTACGAGGCCGTCAAGACGGCCCTCAGGGCGCAGCGGACGGGATAGGCCCTGGGGCCGGTGAAAAAGGTCCTTGTCATCCGCCCGGACCGCCCGGGTGGCACGCCCAGGCTTTGCTGGACGAGATGGACCCCGCAGACAGGGCGACGGTGGAGGCGGGGCCGCAAGACACGATCATCTCTGCGGTGAGGGAGCTACTGTGAGCATCACCATAAGCGTCGTCATGCCCACCTACAACAGGCGGGAAACCCTGGCCGAAGTGCTGCCATCACTGGCCGAGCAGAACTACCCCAGCGACAGCTACGAGCTCTTGCTGTGCGACTCGGGCTCCACCGATGGGACCGAGGAGCTTCTGCAGCAACTGGCGATCCCCAATCTGCGGTACCTGGTGGGCGAAAACCGCGGCCGCGCCGGGGCCCGCAATCGCGGCATCCAGGCCGCGACCGGTGAGGTTATCCTCTTCACCGACGCCGACATCATCGCCGACCAAAACCTCCTGGCCGAGCACGCCCGCATCCACGAGGCGGAAACCAATGTGGCCATCGTCGGCTGCGAGGTGCAGGTCAACAGCCTGCAGGAGTACCACTCGGTGGTCGGCGACCCGGAGAGACGCAGGCACATGCACCGCCGCCCGCGGCGCGAGCTGCAGTGGTACTTCTACCTCACCGGGAACGCCTCGGCGCGACGGCAGACGCTCATCGACGTGGGCGCCTTCGACGAGAACTTCATCGGCTACGGGCATGAGGACATCGAGCTGGGCTACAGGCTCAAGAAGCACGGTGTCCCGATTCTCTACAACCCCCGGGCGGTGAATTACCACTGGCACCCGGTGCCTTTCGATGAGAAGTGCTCGAAGATGGAGATGGCCGGGCGTAGTACCGTGAGGTTCTGGCGCAAACACCGAGACCCGATGATCAAACTGCGCCTGGGGGTCAACCCGGCCACCATGCTCCTGCACCGCTTGTTCCCCGCGGGCTCGGCAGGCCTGCGGTACTGCGAGCGCCGGGCCCAGCAGTCGCCGTTCTGCGCCGAACTGGTCCTGCAGCACCACTACCTCAATGGTGTCAAGGCCGCGCTGGCCGAGGGCGAGCAAGAAGCCAAGGAGGCCACGGTCGGCTCATGAGTCCTGCCAACCGCCTCCCGGATCTTGGGCAAGTGCGCAAGGTGGCGATCCTGCGCCTGGACAAGGTGGGCGATCTGCTCCTCTCCACTCCAGTGATCCGCAATGTGCGCACCGCCTTGCCGCAGGCCGAGATCACCTTGATCACGGCGCCCTATAACTCCAAGGTCCTCCAGGGCTGGGATGGCGTAGACCGTGTCCTGATCTACGACCCCGACTGGCCCGGGCAGGTCAAGCGCGAGTTCTGCTCAGAGACCCGCGCTCGCGGTGTGGACCTGTGCCTGGTGCTGTCTCCGATCATGGAGGCCTACCGCCTGGGGTATGCCACCAAGGCCCCCACCCGCGCGGGGATCGTGTACTCCACACGCGTGGTCCCCAGGCTTCTTGCCCCCCTGCTGCTCACCCATCCGCTGGTGCTGGACATCGACGGCCAACTGAAGCGGGGAGAATCTGTGCCCCATGAGGTGAGCCAGATGCTGGACCTCGGGGCTATGCTCGGCCTCCCGGCCGAGGAGTACCCCCTCGAGGTGCCTTTGGACCCCAGGGACAGTCAATGGGCGCAGGAGGCACTGGCCCAGCGCGGGCTGGATGGTCCCTTGCTGGCCTTCCATCTGTCCCCCAAGTGGCTCACCGGTGGCTGGACGCCGGAGGAGCTTGGCTCCCTGATTCACCGGGCCATGGCCGAGGGCTCCTTCGCCTCTGCCGTGGTGACCTTCGGCCCCGCCGAGGCGGAAGTCGTCAAGGCTCTCAGCCCCATCCTCGCCGGTTCACCACCCGAGGGCGCCGGGCCCGTATCCCTCCTGGGTGACCTGCCCTTCGGCAGGTGGGCCGGGATCCTGTCGCAGGCAGAGCTCGTCATCACCACCGATACGGGCGCGCTGCACCTGGCCGTCGCCCTCGGCCGCAGGGTGGTGGCCGTCTACGAGCACGCCACCTTCGCCCACTGCTCCCGGCAATGGGCCCCCTGGCAGGTGCCGGCTCACGTAGTGGACAAGACAGATCCCGAGCGCACGCAGGCGGACATCCTCCGCGGCGTCGCCGCTCTGATGCGGCCCTGAGCAGCGCGGGCGGCACCGGCGAATAGCGAATAGCGTCGCACAGGGAAGCGCGACCTACGCGACGGCAACACCAGAGACCGGGCGCCCGCCCTTCGTGCCGTTCCTGCCTTTCCTGTCGTTCCTCTGTCTCCTGTATCCTGTCCCCCGTTTCCTGCTGTTCCCGTGGCCGCACAATTGCTGTGAGTGCCGTAAGCGGGCGCAGCCACCGCGCCCGGTTGCGCGTGTGCCGGTTCCGGGGAGGTCGGATTGCCGTGTCAGATCACAAAAACAGCCCGTATTGCAGCCGTGTCTGGTCATTGTTCGCCATTTCTCTGCTTGTCTCGCACTTCGCTCCCGCATTTGCCGAGCCGGCCGTGCCCCGGGAGCTCTGGGGCTCGGCGGAGCTGTCGGCCTGGGAGCAGGCATGCGTCGCCGAGACCTGGCCGCGGCGAGCCATCTGCTTTGAGGGTACCGTGCCGAAGGCCTATGCCGAGCAACTGGCGGCCTGCGAAGTGGCCTTCCGTGTCGCCCGTTCCATCGCCTTGCTGCAGGAGGGCAAGGTCGCGCAGGCCATGGCTCTGGCGGACCATTGCGCCCGGGAGCTGGCCCTTCCCGACTGGCTGTCGGCACTGATCGAGGGCCCCAATGTGGCCGCGGGCGACATTCCGCCGCTGCCGTGGCTTGGCGACGATCCCGCTTTGGCCGACTACCGCTCCGCCCGCTTGAACCGGCCGACCGGGGGCACCGCGGATGTCGGTTCGGTCCCGGATTCGCTCACGGCCGCGCAGTTCCGATCCTGGCTGGAGACGCCCCCGGAGGACAGCGGTGTTCCGCCGCTTTCCAGTCTGGCCGCCATTGCCTGCGAGATGCTGCGGGCCGGTGTGGCCGACGTGAGCATGACCCGGGCTCGGGCCGACGCCTGGCGGGCCTACTGTCGCGACGCCGCGCCGGCCGTGGAAGTGCTGCGGCACCGGGCACTGGCCGCGCTTGCCCGAGCCGCGACAGAGGTGGAGCGTACCGACCTGCTGTTGAGCGTGGGGCTTCCCGGCGGGCTCGCGACGGAGGTTAAGCAGGCGCGCCTGGAGCCCTTCGGTGGGCACCAGACCATTGCCCTGGCGGTTGATGGCGAGGAGACCGGCCGCCTGTCTCTGCGCCTGCTCCTGGCCGATGCGGACAAGCTCCTGGGGCCTGTGCGCGGCGGGATGCTGCGGGTTACCCGGGGCGATCGCAGCCGCTGGGCCGAGCCCTTGTGCGTCGGCGATCGACTGGCCGCGGCCGCGGAGGCCGTCCCGGAGCAAACCGGGGACGGTCGCCTCTGCATCCGGTGCGATCTGGGGCCGGTGGCTCCGCAGACGTCCGCGGTGCGGGTGCGCGTGAAGGGCCCGTCTCGCGGATCTCTAGCCACGCTAACGGTGGAAGGCGCCGACGCCCCCCTGGTGCGGGAGAGTCTCTACCACGACTTCCGCACGATGGAGACCGAGATCGGCGAGGAGGGCATCACCGTCGAGTTGCCCATGGACCTGAGTCTGGTGCGCGTGGCCGCCGATGTGCGTGTATGGCCTACGTGGCGCGAGGAGCTGCACCGGCGGGAGATGGAGCTGCGAGAGACTCTGGCGGAGCTCTCCGGCCCCGGGAACAGCGGCAACCAGTCGGTGCGCAATGCGGCCTCGGGCATCATGATGCAGGTGAAGCGGGCGGCGCCAAAGGGCGCCACGGAAGAGCTGTACCTGGATGTGGAGCGGGTCGCCACCGGCCTCAAAGCAGGAGAGCCCGCCTGCGGCTCGCGGCGAGACGAGCTGCTGGGGGGCCTCAGGCCCTGGGTGGACCGGGTTATCGCCCTGGAGATGATCCGCACCGAGAGCGAGGCCGCCGCCGGCCTGCGGGTACGCTTGCCCGAGCAGGTCCGGGTTGTGTCCTGGCTACCGCTGGAGGCGGAACCCTCGCCGCAGGGCTCCCGGGAGGTCTGCATAGGGCTTCACGTCCCCGCCGCGCCCACGCTGCCGCCGACGGATCCGGACGCAACCGTGACCTTGCAGCAGGCCGCGGCCGCACTGGATGCCCTCCTCCAGGACGCCCGGCACGGCCAGGTCGCTCCCGCCGAGTACCATGCCGCGGCCCGGGCCTGGGCCATGGCGGCAACGCAGCCGGAGGACTGGGACAACCGCACGATGGTCTCCTCCTGGCTGCTGGAGAATCACAGCAGGCGGCCCCTGGCCGAACTGGCGCAGCGGGAAGTCACGGCCACCTACGAGCGTCTCAAACAGGACAACGAAGCATGGCTGAAAGAGGTCAAGGAGCTTCCGGCGGAGTTGGCCGCGACGCTTCCCGCCCCGGTCTCCCAGGTCCTCACAACTCGCGGTGAGCTGGGAAGCGACATGCCCATGCCGCCGGGTGCCGCCGTGGTGCACCAGATCTTTGCGGGCGGCCTGTGGCGCATGACCGACCCCGCCCTGGACATGCGGCCCCGCTACTTGTTCACCCATCTGGGAAGCTACGCGTCCTTCTACAGCGAGCGACTGGAAGCGCTGAGCGCGTTGAGGCTGAGGCTGGAGGAAGACCACCTCCCCCGGGTGCGGCGGCTCCTGGCGGCCCGTCTGACCCACAATCGGGAGGTAGAGCGCCTGCGCGCCCTGGCCGAGCTGGTGGGCCGCGGCGCAGGCTTTGACAGGGACCTCATCGTTCCCGAGGGCGACCCGGCCGTGCGCTATCTGCTACTGGCGCAGACATACAGCGCCGGTGCCGTCCGGGCGGTAGCGGCCTGGGAGGAGATGACCCGGCGGCGTGGGGAGTGGATCGCGTCGGTGGCCGAGCGCTGTGTGGCCGGAGGTGAACGCCTGGCGCGGAAAGAACGGCTCTTGCGGGCCGAGCTGCACCTGAGGCGCACCCAGCAGGCGGCGGAGCTGCTTGGCTTTGTGGAAAATGCCGGTGCCCTGCAGGCCGCCCTCGAGCCCCTCGTGCAGACGACTCAAGCCGTGTTGCCCGGCGCTCCCAGCGAGACCGCGCTGCCTCTGGACCTGGCCGGCGCCCGCTGGGAGACCGTGGCCGCCGGCCTCGAGGCCTGGCAAGCGACGCTGTCTCGGCAACTGACGACTGCGGCGCAGGACCCGCAGGTGCGGGGGGGCGCTCTCGCCGCGGGCTCCGGGGGACTTCCCGAGATACTCGCCGCACTCGAGGAGGCCTGTGGGGCCGCGGCCGCGGGCTGCGACGAAGCGGCGCGGCAGGAAGTGGAGATCGCCGCGACCGTGAAGGAATACCACGAGCTCGAACGCGAGGCCCGCCTGAACCCGGTACCGCTGTACGCCGCCGTCGAGGGGGCCGAAAGTCTGGCCGCTCTCGTTGACCGCAACGGGCGCCCGAGTCGGGAGGGGGAGACGGAGATCCGGCGCGTGGTGGACGAGCAACTCCTGCCACGGAGCTGGCAGACGGAGTTTGATGCCACCTGGCAGCCGCAGGTGGAAAGGCTCCGGGCCACCGGCGAGACCTTCAGCCGCCACCGTTCGCTCTTTTCCCGTGCGGCCCGGGTCTATGAGAAGTACGCTCCGACGGTGGCCATGGGGCGTGCGAGGTGGAGCGAGAAGGTACTCCCTCTGGCCGACAACTGTCGTGCCGCGGAGACCGCTCAGGCGCAGCAGGCCGCTCTCGCCGAGCTGTACGCGGCCTTCGATAGTCGTCTGGGCTACAGCAACGAGCAACGCGCCGCGGTCCTGGGTGACCGGGTCGAGCTGCCGGAGGTGGACGCGGAGCTCCTGCCCGCGGTGGCCGCCGCGGCCGCGGCCTATTGCGAGACGGCCGCCTCGCAGCTCATGGCCTCGGCCGGCAAGCTGCGTGAGACGGCCGCCACCATCGAGGCCCTCACCCCTGAACAGGCCGCCACCCACCCCTGGCGGCAGCGGGCGCAGTTGGAGCTGGACCTGGCCGACGGGCAGGTCCAGCTCGGTCGACAACCCGGCGCTCGCTGCATGGTCTGGCTGCAGACCACCCTGGTTCGGGCCGGTCTATCCACAGCCGCCGAGACCCTGGCCGCCGCCATACAGGCCCACGCCCAGGCCGCCGGAGACCTGGAGACCGCCTACCAGGCGCGCCTCGCCACTCCGCTTCCGGAGACGGTCGTGGCCTCCGAGCCGGTTGCGGGTCCCGGCGAAGGATAGGGCCCCCTGTGATCTTTCGGCCGGCGGGCCGCCGTGCTTTCCCCCCTGCGGGGGAGAGCCGGTGGCGGCCCCGCCGCCGCTCCCCCGGACCGCCCCTCCACGCCTTCGCCCAATCGCGCCTCCCCGGGGCAGGTCAAGCGGCCTGCCGTGCAGAAGAGCAACAGCGTCTCTATCCGCCTCCTGACCGGGGGGTCTAGCGGGGTGTGGAACCCTTGTCTCCTACGCTGTACGAAGCATTGCTGATTGTCTGCCTGATCCTGCTCAACGGCTTCCTGTCGATGTCCGAGATCGCCGTGGTGTCCGCCCGCAAGGGGCGGCTGCGGCAGTGGGAGGCCGAGGGGCGCCGCGGCGCCGGGCTGGCCCTGAAGTTGGCCGAGGACCCGGGACGCTTTCTTGCCACCATCCAGGTCGGCATCACCCTGGTCGGCATCCTCTCCGGGGCCTTCGGTGGTGTGACGCTGGCTCAGAAGGTCTCCGACTTTCTGGCAGGTTGGCCCGCCCTGGCCGCTCACAGTCAGGCGCTGGGGGTCGGGATCGTCGTCTTGGCCATCACATACGCCTCTCTCGTCGTGGGGGAGCTGGTGCCCAAGGCCATCGGGCTCAATGCGAGCGAGAATATCGCTGCCGGCGTGGCCGGCCCCATGCGCCTGGTGTCCAGGGCCGTGGCACCGGTGGTCTGGCTTCTGGACGCCTCGACCAGGTCCGTGCTGTGGTTGTTGCGGGTACGGCGCAGCTCCGAGCCTCCGGTGACCGATGATGAGCTGAAGTACATCGTCAAGGAGGGCACCGAGGCCGGCGTCTTCGCTCCGCAGGAAGAGACTCTGATCGAGGGTGTCCTGCGCCTGGGCGAACGGAGGGTGGCATCCCTCATGACCCCGCGCCACGAGCTGGTCTGCCTCTACATCGACGATCGGCCCGAGGATGTGCGTGAGAAGGTACTGGGGTCTTTGCACTCCCGCTTCCCTCTGTGCGGAGCGAGTACCGATGATGTGCGCGGGACGGTCAGGGCCAAAGACATTCTGGCGGCCATGGCCACGGGCTCGGGTGCGGACCTCGAAGCTTCTGCCCAGCCGCCCCTGTTCGTCCCGGAGAGTCTCCCGGCTCTGAGCGTGCTGGACAGGTTCCGCGAGACCGGGGTTCATATGGCCATCGTGGTGGACGAGTATGGGGTGACGCAGGGGATCGTGACGGTGGACGAGGTGCTCCAGGCGGTGGCGGGTGAGTTGGCTCCCTCAGACAGCGCGCAGTCGGAGGATGTGACGGTGCGCCAGGATGGCTCTTGGCTCGTGGACGGCGGGGCGCCGCTGGAGGTCCTGACCGAGGATCTCGGCTGTACCGAGTTGCCCGAGCGACACGGTACCCAGTACCACACCCTGGGCGGCTTTGCCATGGAGCAATTGGGCCGCGTCCCCGCCGTCGGCGATGTGTTCGAGTGGGAGGGGCTGACCTTCGAGGTCGTGGACATGGACGGGTATCGCGTGGACAAGCTGCTGGTGCGCCGGGCCGACAGGGATGCGGACTGAGCATGGGGGCGGGACGAACGCCGGACCACGGCGAGCATGAAGAGAGGCGGCCGGAGTTGGGGAGCGCGAGTGGACGGCGGGAGTTCTTCGTGCCCGCCGGTCGGGATACACCGAGAGGGACGCCTGTATGAACCACATAGAACGCTTCGAGGCCACCGTTGCCCGGCGGCCCGTGGATCGGCCGTGCACGTGGCTGGGCCTGCCCACCCCGGAGGCCTGGCCGGGGCTACTCTCGTATTTCAAGGTGAGCGACCCGCGGGAGCTGATAGTTGCCCTCGATGACGACATCTTTCCCGTGGAGATGCCCTACCACTCGCCCACCAGTGATGCTATCTACGCGGCCTTCGATTTCGCCCGCCAGGGCCCAACGGACGTCGCCCACCGGACCCTCACCGCCACCGGGTACTTCGCCGGACAGAGCGACCCGGCGTGCGTCGAGGCCTTCGACTGGCCCGATCCGGCCCTGTACATCGATCCGCGGCTCTGCGAGGCGGCCGTGGCCGCGGTCCCGCAAGGCCTGGCCGTGCTGGGAGTCATCTGGTCGGCCCACTTCCAGGATGCCTGTGCCGCCTTCGGCATGGAACACGCCCTGCTCGCCGCCTACGACACCCCCGAGCTGTTCCGCGCGGTCATCGACCGCATCACCCGGTTCTACCTCGAAGCCAACGAGATCTTCTACCGCGCCACCGCCGGGGCGCTACACGCCGTCTTGATCGGCAATGACTTCGGTAGCCAGACCGGACTGATGGTCTCGCCCGAGCTGATCCGCGAGTTTGTGTTGCCCGGCACCCGCGCGCTCATCGCCCAGGCCAAGCGTCACGGGCTCATCGTCTTCCATCACTCCTGCGGGGCCGTGCGCCCCCTGATCCCGGATCTCATCGCCGCCGGGGCCGATGTGATCCACCCCATCCAGGCCCTGGCGGTGGGGATGGACCCGGCAAAGCTACGGGCCGAGTTCGGCGATGAGGTCGCCTTCTGCGGCGGCGTGGATGCCCAGTACCTCCTGGTCCGCGGCAGCGCCGAGGAGGTACGGCGGAAGGTGGGACAGCTACGGAGCATCTTCCCCACCGGTCTGATCTTGTCCCCGAGCCATGAGGCCATCCTGCCCGACGTCCCGCCCGCCAATGTGGCGGCCCTGATGGAAGCGGCGCATTGTCTGTAGCGATGTGGGGGGGCCGCGTTTGCCGTTGCCGGCCACGCCGGCCACGCGCCCCAATGCCCTCCAGGAGCTCTCCGATGATCCCACGCTTCGGCGACGGTCGCGACTGGTTCTTCTCCCACCGTTTCGGGCTGTTCGTCCACTGGGGGCTCTACGCGCTGGGGCAGTGGCACGAGCAGGAGCAGTTCCGCCGGCCTGTGGCGCGGGAGCAGTATGCGGCACAGATCGCGCGCTTCGACCCCGTGCGTTTCGACCCCGAAGCCTGGCTGGACCTGATGGAGGAGGTGGGCATTTGCTATGTCACCTTCACCACCAAGCACATCGACGGCTTCTGCATGTTTGACAGCGCCCACACGGACTACAAGATCACCCACACGCCGTATGGGCAGGACGTGCTGGCCCTGCTGGCCGCGGCCTGCCATCGTCGGGGCGTCCCCCTGTGCCTGTACTACTCGGTGGCCGATATGCACCATCCCAACTACCCCAATGCCGGCCGCAGCTACGAGCTGCCCGGGCCCGCTCCCGGTGATGAGCCCGACCTGGGACGCTATCTGGCCTATGTCCGGGCCCAGCTTGAGGAGTTGCTCACCAACTACGGGCCGATCCATGGGGTGTGGTGGGATGCCAATGTCATCGGCCACCGCGATCCGCGGTTCCGGGAGTTGATCCGGGCACTGCAGCCCTCGGCGGTTATCAACGGCCGCGGGTTTGATGGGCGGTGGCCGGACCAGGAGGCCGGAGACTTCGACACCCCCGAACGCGACTTCGACACCTCCGATGATCGATCGTCGGCCTATCGCCGGCCAACCGAGGCCTGTCAGGCCGTGGGCATCCAGAGCTGGGGCTACCGGGCCGACGAGGACTACTACACCGACGCCTACCTGATCCGCAGCATCGACAGGGCGATGGCCAGGGGCGGCAACTATCTGCTCAATGTGGGGCCGAAGTCCGATGGGACGTTCCCCGAGCAGGCGGTGCGGATGCTACGGGTCATCGGTCGGTGGTATCAGCAGGTGCGGGAGGCCTTCGAGAACGTAGTGGCGGCCACGGAGCTCACTGAGAATCGCGAGGTGCTGCTGACCCGTCGCGAGCGGACGCTTTACGTCCACCTCCATCGGCCTCCCAGGGGAGATGCGGTGCTGCTGGCCCCACTCCGGGTCCGGCCGCAGTCGGCGCGCCTGCTCAACACCGGAGAGCCTGTGGCGACGGTCGTCGACCGCGTTCCCGAGCGCTGGGGAGACCCGGAGCCCTGCCTCCGGCTGTGTCAACTGCCGGTGAACCGGTACCCGGATACCGCTCTGGTGGTAGAGCTTCAGTTCGATTGTGACCTCTGAGTCGCCGGGCTCCGGAGGGTGCCTTGCCTGCGCTTGCGGAGGCCCCGGTCGGGGCCGGGGTCGAGTTGCACTCCCGTCGATATGTCGTTAAGATATAGGACAGCATTGGTGCCGGTCGGCTGTCTCCGCGGTGGCGCGTCGCCTCGCGTCCGCGGCGAGGCTTTTTGTGTGCCCCCTGAGAAGCGGACCGCCCGGCGCCCGCGACCCATGACTGATTGGGGTTGAGCCCGAATTGCACGTCTGTTTCCTGACCAACGGCTACGGAGAGGACAGGTCGGCGGCACTCATCGCCGGTGAGTTGCGGAGCCTCCGACACGACATCACCATCTCCGGCGCCCCTCTCGTGACCCCCGGACACGAGTACGAGAAGCATGGTTTCCCTGTGCTCTACAGGGGCAAGGTTCCGCCCTCGGGCGGCTTCCCCACCACGAGCATGGGGTGGTTCTTGCGTGACCTGCTGCACATCGGCAAGGGCTTCGGCTACTATCGCGCCCTCAAGCGCCACCGATCCGAGATCGACTATGTGGTGGCCGTGGGCGATTTCGTCCTGATGATGCTGGGGCACTATGCTCTGCGCCAGAAGATGCTATTCCTGGCTCTGGCCAAGTCGGATCACAAGCGTCCCCATCTAGGCATCGAGGAGCACTTCCTGCGCCGCATCCCTTTCGAAGTGCTCACCCGTGACAGCTACACCGCCGAGCAGCTCCGGGTCAAGGGCGTGAATGCCACGTTCCTGGGCAACCCAATCATGGACGCTTTGGAGCCGAAGGGCATC
>CAYRFY010000109.1:15289-15551 GCA_964423635.1 uncultured Armatimonadia bacterium
GCCCGGGAGCCGCGCCGAGGCCTTCGAGAACTTCCGGCGGATCCTGGCGGTCATCGACCTGGTACAGGAGCCTGCCGACTATTACTGCGCGGTGCCGGGCGCTCTGGATTTCGGGAGATTCTTCCAGGTGGCGGCGGAGACCGGCTGGGAGGCCGGGGACGACGACAAGCTGACCCGCGCGGGGCGCACTGTGCACATGGTCCGCAACGGGTTCGAGGATATCATCGCCCGGGCCGAGGTGCTCATCGGGCTGGCGGGCACG
>CAYRFY010000110.1:0-7964 GCA_964423635.1 uncultured Armatimonadia bacterium
AGCCGGGCATAATGGTACCATTCGCTGTGCCCCACTCTGAGGTGATTGCTTTTGAGCGCCAAGCATCGTCTGAAGCCCGAGCAGTTGCGATGGACTTGTGACCCGGCCAAGCTCGGGTTCGAGACGACCGCCGACCTTAAGCCTCTCACCAAGGCCATCGGGCAGTCCCGGGCCTCCGACGCCCTGCAGTTCGGAGTCCGCATGCCCGGCGAGGGCTACAACATCTTCGTATTGGGCCCCGTTGGCGCCGGAAGGACCTGGCTGGCCCGCAACGTCCTGCAGCAGGTGGCCCACGAGCGCAAGGCCCCCGGCGACTGGTGCTATGTGTACAACTTCGACGAACCCAACGCCCCCAGGGCGATCTGCCTGCCCGGTGGCCTGGCCTGCGAATGGCGCAATGACATGGAGGCCTTCATCGAGGATCTGCAGCGCGAGATCCAGGTCGCTTTCGAGAGCGAGGAGTACATCGAGCGTCGCGACGAAACGGTCAAGGACTTCCGCGAGCAGCGCCAGGAGGAGTTTGAGGCCTTCGAAAAGGAGGCCCAGGAAGCCAGCATGCTCGTGGGCCGCGGCTCAGCGGGCATCGTCGTCGCCCCCGCCAGGGAGGGCGAGGTGCTCAGCGCCCAGGACTACGCCGCTCTCAGCGACGAGGACAAGGCGGCCCTCGACTCCAAGCGCGAGGAGCTGCAGGAGAAGCTGGACGAGCTCTTGAGAAAGCACCAGAGGGCCGAGCGGCAGGCCCGGGCCGCGGTGAAGGAGTTGGACCGCGAGGTAATGGCCTTCGCCATCGCCCAGCTCTTCGAGGAACTCCAGGCCAAGTACGCCGGATACCCGGGCGTTCCGGAGCATCTGGGACAGATCAGAGCCGATATCATCGAGAACGTCGCGATCCTCCGTGCAGGCCACGAGGAGCCCTCGCATCCGGCGATGGTCATCGCCGGCGCCGTAGCGGGCGGCCACTATGACCGCTACCGCGTGAATGTGCTGCATACCTGCGACCCGAGGCAGGGCGCGCCGGTGGTCCATGAAACCAACCCCACCATCGACAATCTCACCGGCCAAATCGAGCACCGCACCCAGATGGGAGCTCTGGTCACGGACTTCACCATGATCCGAGCCGGGGCGCTGCACCGGGCCAACGGCGGCTACCTGGTCCTCGAGGCCGACGCCGTCCTGCGTCGCCCCTACGCCTGGGAAGCTCTGAAGCGCGCCCTCAAGAACCGCCGTATCAAGATCGAGAGCCTCCAGGATCAGTTCCGCTTCCTCTCCACCGTTACCCCGGAGCCGGAGCCGATCCCCCTGGATGTGAAGGTCATCCTCGTCGGCACCCCGGACCTGTACTATCTGCTCTCCGCCTACGACCAGGACTTCCCGAAGCTTTTCAAGGTGAAGGCGGACTTCGAGGTCAGCACACGCCGCAACGCGGCCACCGTCAAGCGCTATGCCCGGTTCATCGCCACCCTCTGCCAGACCGAGGAACTGCCGCACTTCGATGCCGAGGCCACGGCACTGGTGATCGAGCAGGCCGCGAAACTTGCCGCCGACCAGACACGGCTCACCACCCGCTTCGTCGAGGTGGCCGACCTCGTCCGTCAAGCGGCCTACTGGTCCGGCGCCAACGGGAACCACGTGGTCACCGCCGCCGATGTGGAACGCGCCATCTCCGAGCATACCCGGCGCTCCAACCGCATCGAGGAGCGTGTCCAGGAGGCCGTCCAGCGCGACATCATTATGCTCGACCTCAAGGGCGAGGCGGTCGGGCAGGTGAACGGCCTGGCTGTGGTACCCCTGGGCGACTACCGGTTCGGTCGCGTCAGTCGCGTCACCGCCAGGACCTTCGTGGGCCGCAGCGGGGTGACGCAGATCGACAGGGAAGCCAAGATGACCGGCCGCCTTCACGACAAAGGCCTGCTGACACTCAACGGCTTCGTCGGCCAGCGCTATGCACGCCACAAGCCACTGACACTGGCCGCCTCCCTCACCTTCGAGCAGAGCTATGAGATGATCGACGGCGACAGCGCCTCCACCGCCGAGCTGTACGCCCTGCTCTCCAGCATCTCCGGCGTCCCCATCCGCCAGAGCATCGCGGCCACCGGCTCGGTCAACCAGCTCGGCGAGGTCCAGGCCGTCGGAGGCGTCAACGAGAAGATCGAGGGGTTCTTTTCGGCCTGCAAGGCCAGGAACCTTACCGGCGATCAGGGAGTCATCATCCCCAAAGCAAACGTCGAGCACCTGATGCTCAGCCGCGAGATCGTCCAGGCCGTGGCCGAGGGCAGCTTCAGCATCTACGCGGTGAGCAGCATCGACGAGGGCATGGAGGTCCTCACCGGCCAGAAGATGGGCAGGCTCCGCAAGGACGGCACCTATCCGCCCAATAGTATCAACCGCCTCGTGCAGGAGGCCCTGGACGAGTTCGCCGATGCCTATGAGGGCAAGTCGAGCAACAGCAGTAACGGCAAGGCGTAGGGGAGAGGCGGGGAGGACGGCGGTGGTAACGGCGGTGGTAATGGCGGGGACGGCAACGGCGGTGGCAACGGCGGTGGCAACGGCGGTGGCAACGGCGGTGGCAACGGCGGGGACGGCAACGGCGGTGGGGGCGCAGTCGACCCCTATTGACCGCGCCGCCGGTCTGTCCGATGACGCAAGACAGCCGGCGCACGTCTGTCAAGGGAGGCGTTCCGGCATGGGTTGCACGCCCTGGTATCGTCGACGCTCCTGGCGCATCTTCGCAGCCACATTGCTGTCCGTCGGACTGGTCGCCGGTCGCGTAGTCGGCGAGGCTTTGCGCGAGATGGCCCGTTCCGGTACCCCCGGAGCGCGCCACCGTGATATGCTGGCTCCTCTGCAACTGATCGACCTCGTCGGGATTGCCGTGCTGTACGGCGTGGCCATGTGGCTGCTGGGGACCCTGCGTACCAGGAATACCTACCGCTTCGTCGTGCTGGCGGCGGCGGCCGTCGCCCTGCCCGCCATCATCTGGGCCCTGCCGGAGGCGATCTCGCAGGGCGTGGGCGCTGCTCTGATCTTCGGCTTCGCCCTGGCCCTTCCCATCGGCGCCCTGGTGGCGATCCCGCTTTTGACGGCCGGTGTGGTGCGCCAGATCGCGCTGCAGACAGCCGCACGCTCCGGCGTCGCTGTCCATCTGCTGCTCCCGGCCCTTGCCGGGGCCGTTCTGGGCGCCGTGGTCATGCAGCCTCTGAGTGCGCTGCCACCGATGGGCGGGCTGGGCGCGATGAACGCACTGGGAGCCGCCGCCCTGAGCGTGACGGCCGCGCTGGTGGCGTACCTGCTTGGTCTTGGCGATAGCCCGCAGGTTCGGGCATCTGGCTCCGAGCCGCTGGGCGGCGCCACGGCGACGACACGGTAGGCGGCAAGCGGGTGGCCACATCCGCCCACAACTACAGGGAGAACCGAGACCCGCGCGGCCTGATACCGCGGGTTGGACGCCGGTCGCGGCCGTGTGCGCCATGGTGGCCCTTGTGGCGTGGCTCCTGTCGCGCGGGGACGAACCGGACGTTGACCCCTGGGCCGATGCATGAGGGGTCGATGGAATGGACACGTACCACACCGAAAGACCGACGCGCACCGGTTTTTCCGGATCGCGCGGATTAGCCGCAGGTATCGGCATGCCTCACAAGGAATGTGAGTACCAAACCTTGCGTTACCTCGCGATAAGATTACTGCACACCGGCCTTCTTGCCGGCGGCGCCCTTTGCTGTCTTCTCGTCGCCTCCGGCTGCGGCAGGCACGGTGCGGCCAAGGCCGAGGACGTCTCCGACCTGTGGATCTCGCGGTACAACGTGAACTTCGATGACCGCCATGACATCACACGGATCCTGGCCGAGATCAGCAACGACGGCAAGGAGACGGTGAAGACGGCCGGTGTCACCGCGATCCTGCGCGGGCCAACGGGCGAGAACCGGGGCGAGAACCGCAAGATCCTGCACAATCTGCAGCCCGGTAAGCCCCAGGTGTTCAGCATCAGCGTCACCAGCCACGGGGAAGAACACAGCGTGGAGTTCCGCATCGACCCGGGTGAACAGTCAGAAGAGCCCCGGGTGGACGAGACAGAGAAGCAGGAAACCGGCAAATGAGGGGCGCCGGAGGCGCTTTGCAAGGAGGCATTCGCCATGGCCAGACCGCTGCGCGCCGGTGTCATCGGGGCGTCGGGTGTCGGCAAGCACCACGCCAAGTGGTTCCACGCGCTGGGCTGCGAGGTGGTGGCCTTCGCCGGGACATCCGCCCAGTCGGTGGCGGCGACCGAGACGGCGCTGCGCGATCTCTTTGGCTTCTCAGGCCAGGGCTTCGTGGGCGTGGAACCGATGCTTCAAGCCGCCGCGCTTGACCTCGTGGCCATCTGCTCCCCTCCGTGGTTGCACCACCGGCACTTCCTCCAGGCCGCGGACGCCGGCTGCCACATCCTGTGCGAGAAGCCCGTGGTGTGGGATGCCACCAAGGAGACGGTACAACTTGTGGATGAGGCCGCCCAGATGGTGGGGCGGGCCAGGGAAAAAGGTCTCGTCGCCGCGGTGAACACGCAGTACGTCGCCGCCAGAGCGCCCTACCTGTCACTGTGCGCGGAGACGGGCCGCGAGGTGGACCCGGAGGGCTTCCGACGGTTCTTCATGCAGATGGATTCCCGGGGCGGCAAGTACGGGGCCACGGGAGAGAAGGTGTGGATCGACCTGGCTTCGCACCCGATCGGTGTTCTTGCCGCCTTCGCCGGCCCGGGCACCATGCGTCCGGCTTCGGCGGCGTGCCGCATCACCGACCGGCAGGCGCGGGCGGTCTTCTCCTACCTGCCCGCGGACGGCGGCCGCGAGATTGCCGCCGAGGTGGTGACCTGCAATGTGCCCGAGGGGCCGCTGGTACGGCGCTTCGGTATCGACGGCGTGTTTTGCGACTACGAGGGGCGCAATGACGAGGCAGGGGTGTACTGCGCCTATCTGAAGCTGGATGGGGTCGAGGTGAAGGCCACGGACTTCGTGCAGACCTCGATCGGCCGCTTCGTGGGCGCGGTGCGCGGCGAAGGCGGGCCGCTGGCCACACTGGAGGCCGGCCTGAGCAATCTGGAGATCCAGCTTCGCCTGCTGGACATCGGGCGGAGCTGAGAGCGTCGCCGTTCCCCCGACGACGGATCAGGATCTCGTGGCCACCAGCAGGAAGTACGGCACATGGACGAAGTGCCCCCACGTCCCCTCGGCCCTCCGCAGCACCTCGGCAATGCTCGTGACTTTCCTCCGTTCCGACTCATCCAGCGGCAGATCGAGCAAGAGGGCGGTGGCCTGCGGGGTTGCGGGCTGCGGGATGCCCTGCAGCTCCAGCCAGACGGAGAACCCCGCCTGCTCGAAGGCCGCGGGCAGGCGGCGGCCGATGGACGGATCGGCGCCGGCGGCGCTCAGGCCGCGCAGCCACAGATCGCGCACCGAGACCTCCTCGGGGTACTCCATCATCCCGCCGTAGTCGGGCTCGATGGCCACGACCGCCCCGCCCGGAGACAGGACGCGGCGTAGTTCGGCGACGATGAGGCCGAGGGGGTCTCGCGCCCGGGACGAGCCCCCTGCAGGGGGTGCGGCCGCCCACAGCAATACGTTCTCGCACACGGCCAGGTCGAAGGCCCGGTCGCGAAAGGGCAAAGCCGCGGCCTCGCCGCAGCAGAGCGCGGCGCCGACGTCGCCGGCCGCCAGTGCGGGGCGGATGTCGCGATCGAGGGCCACCACCGGACCTGCAGCCCGCCGCACCAGCTCGGCGGTCACCGAGCAGTGGCCGCATCCGAGCTCCAGCACGCGGCGGCGGTTACCGATGGCCACGCGCCGAAGCAGGCGCCCGCGCGGTCCCGCGAGCCAGTCGGCCAACTGCGCGGCCTGCTCGTGAGAAGGCAGGTCCGGACGACCCTCCCCGGGTGTGATGAGCTCTACCTCCCGCCCCCCGCACAGGCGCAGGCACAGGCGCAGCCGGCGCAGGCACAGCCTCCCCCGCCGCCTCCGCCGGAACCCTCGGACATGGACTTGAGGGTGTCCGATGTCATCTTGTCCACACCGGACAGGTCGAGGATCCCGCTCTTGGCCGTGTCGAGCTTGACCCCGTCCAGGGAGGAGGCCAGGCCGGAGGATACATTCTCCGTCCAGCCCGAGAACGAGGCGGCGACGTCGCCGAAGCTCGTGGTGCCCCCCACCGGTGTCTCAGGCACCGAGAGTCCGCCGCCACCGATGGGGCCGGCGGTGCGGTACCAGGGCGGGTGGTAGTAATGGCGCCGGGTATGCCAGCGGTCGAAGCGGTCGCCATGGTCGGGGGCCGCCAGCAGCCACAGCAGGTTCTCGTCGGCGTAGGTGGTCCGCTCCTGGATATCCCCGAGCTTCTCGGCCTCCACCCAGGCCTGGTTCACGATGTGCCGATAGTAGCTCTTGGTCTTCTCCACATCGAACCCGGCGACTCGCTCGGCGGTGGCCTTGATGAGCTGCTCCATCGGCCGGCCGAAGCTCATCTTCTCCAGGGGAATGGCTCCGCGTTGGCGGATGACGTCGATGAACGGCTGCTCGTAGCCATGGATCACAGTGCCCGCCGTCGCCGCGGCCGTGCGTCTCTCGCCGCGATTGTCGCTATCGTACTGCGGGTCCATGCGCACCGTCAGCGGCTGGGCCGAGACCTGCTCGACGATCCTCTTCTTCAGCAGACCGAACACCACCAGGCTGAGCACCTTGCTCAGCGGCAGCTCCAGCAGGATCGCCGCCTCGGGGGCGGTGAGCCCGCGCTTGACCCCGCCGCCCTCCACCGAGGCGATGGCGGGCAGGTACTTGCCCCGCCGGCGCTTGAGGCTCTTTTCCGAGAAGTACCAGATCAAGAGCAACCCCGGCAGCGCGAAGAAGTGGATCACCGGGGACACCACGAACACCCCGATGAGGATCACCAGGATCCCCAGAAAACAACTCCAGCCCGTGCCGGCGCTGGCGCGGAAGAACATGATCCCCGTCAGTACCAACAGCGCGATCCCCCACAGGAAGCGCAGGGAATGGGCCTCCTGCCACCACTTCATCAGCAGCCCGAAGCGGGTCATCTTCACCACAGTCATGCTGCCCTTGGGGAAGGACACCCCGACCTTGTGGGGCCCGTCCGCGCGTACTCCCGCTAAGTACCAGGCCGCCGCGGTGTAGTCCTTGATTCGCTGCCTGCTGAAGCCCTGCTCCTGTCCCTGGTGCACCACGTCTTCGGGATTGATGTCCGGCGGCAGGTTGACGATGATGCCCAGGTCGGTAGTGCCCTCCACATACTCACTGCCCCACCACGTAGGGGTGATCTGCAAGGAAGCGTAGTCCTTGCGGGTGGTGTCCTGGTACACCAGCTTCGGCATGATGCAGCGGAACCAGAAGTGCCCCGACTGCCCCTGCTCGATGGCGCTTGCGCCCAGATGTACCTCGACGCCCGGAGTGACCACCTCGGACTTGCGGATATCGCTGAGCCTTTCCCCGTTGATGGCGGCGCTCATGTTGCTGATGTTGTAGCCACCGTGGGGCAGGCCCATGTCGATGATGTCGATGGCATGGGCGCCGGGAGAGCAGGTGAAGTCGACGTCATATTCCAGCGCCACCGAGCCGTCCTGCTCCGGGTAGACGTTGAACGTCATCTTGGGTACCGAGAACCGGTACTCCTGGGCGCAGGCTACGGTGGCGAGAGACAGCAGCAGGGCCACCGCCAGGAGACCGAGCAGACCCCTGCCGCCGGGGCCCAACCTGCCGTTGGTGGGGCGGGCTTGGGACCCGCCGTCCGTGGGGCGGGCTTTCCAGCCCGCCGCCTCGGTGGTGGGGCGGGCTTTCCAGCCCGCCGGGCCGTCCCCTGGTTCGGCGATTGTTAACGGCAACGACTCGCGGGCTGGAAAGCCCGCGCCACCGACGGCACTACGGCCATCGACGGCACAACGCAGCCCGCCGTTGGTGGGGCGGGCTTTCCAGCCCGCCGGGCCGTCCCCT
>CAYRFY010000110.1:8064-15428 GCA_964423635.1 uncultured Armatimonadia bacterium
GACTCGCGGGCTGGAAAGCCCGCGCCACCGACGGCACTACGGCCATCGACGGCACGACGGCCATCGACGATACAACGCAGCCCGCCGTTGGTGGGGCGGGCTTTCCAGCCCGCCGGGCCGTCCCCTGGTTCGGCGATTGTTAACGGCAACGACTCGCGGGCTGGAAAGCCCGCGCCACCGACGGCACTACGGCCATCGACGGCAAGCCGGCCACCGACGGCAGGAACGGCTGAGGCCTCCATGAAACCTGTGTGCACCTGTTCTCTCATGATGCCTCACCATCCTGTGTGTCATCGCTCCAGCCGTTTGGGTCCTTGGGGCAGGCGGCGGCGCAGAGCGCCAGGTCCGGGCAGTCCGCGCAGCGCTTGGGCTTCTCCACCGCCTCGCGATAGGCGGTGAAACACTCGTTGCCCCAGATCTCCGCCCAGCTCTGGGTAAGGACATTGCCCGCGCACGAGCGCGGTCCTCTGGCCGGGAAGACCGTGCCATCGGCCTCGACCCGGACGGCCACATCCCCGCAGGCCCGCGGGCCGGCGATGACGTGCTGGGGCAGGGACTTTCTCAGATCGAACTTCACCGGCGGCTCCCAGATGAGTCTGGCCCCGACCCTCTCCGCCGCCTCGCTGACGACGGTGGCGAACTGCGGCAGGGCCCGGGCCGGCAGCGCCCCGGCGGCGTCGGAGTCCTCTTCGCCATCGAGGCAGGCTATCGCATAGAAAGCGAAGTTGCGCACTCCCCGCTCCGCCAGGTGCTCGACCATGTCCTCCAGCTCGCCGGCCGTCTCGTCGGTCAGTGGGATCTGGGCCACCACGCAGAGCTCCAGGTCATTGCAGGCGTCGATGGCGGCCATGAGGACCCCGAAGTCTCCGTCCCGGGCGACCATGGTATTGTGCTCGGCCGGGTCGCAGGAGGCGAACACGAGGGTGCAGTGGTCCAGGCCCGCCTGGGCGATCTGACGGAGGAGGTCTTCCGACAGCCAACTCGCCACCGTGCGGATCCCGGTGATCATGCCCAGGTCCTCGGCGATCTCCACGGCCCGCACCAGCTCCTGCGGATCACGCTCGGGCTGCACCAGGAAGGTGACGTGCGGGATGCCCGCCTTCCATAGGGAGCCGATGACCTTCCCCATCTGCTCCGGGGTCCCCTGGACGACGTCGGCGGCGAAGGGCGCGCCCAATCGCCGGCTGTGGGCCGTCTCGTCCACCCCACCGAAGTTGGTGATCGGGTAGTTGTCATCCGGGGAAGACAGGTCGGTGAGGAGCTGATGGACGCGGAACAGATCGTCGGCGATTTCGGCCTCCGTCCCGCCGTGGAAGTTGGCCTTGACCTCGGCGACCACCGCCTCATCGGGCAGGTCGCGCAGGACCCAGTCGGCCATCAACACACCCACCGGGGACAGGTGGGCGGCCTCGGCGGCGTTGGCCAGCAAGAGGCCGCTGCCGTCGGGCTCCACCCGGAGGTGGAACCGGGTAGCGGCCTCACCGGCAGTCTTCATGAAGTGGTACATTCCGGGAGCCACGGCAATCCTCGGCTTCCCACCGCCCGGTTCAGGACTCATGGACCAGTACCTCCTGGTATCGTTCGGCACGCTGCAACGGGCAGCCACCTCCGCAGACCTGCAGGTCGGGACAATCCCAGCAGCGCTCGGGCAGACCGGCTTCTGCCGGAGACTCCCGGCGCCGGCGGAGCTTGAGGAATACCTCACTGTCCCATATAGACGACCAGTCGTCCCTCAGTAGATTCCCCACCGGGCTATAGAAGGACTGGCACGGCAGTACGTCACCATTGGGCTCGATACAGATGGAATACTCCGCGGCATTGCAGGACTTGACGCCCAGGCCCAGCTCCACCGGCGAGAGCCGGCAGTATTCGGTGGGCGTGTACCACAAGAACCTCATCCCCAGCTCCACGGCCCGCTCGCGCACGGCAACCAGGAGCGGAATCAGCTCTGGCTCCGATAGCGACCGGGGATTGTGCCTGCCGCCACCGGCGCAGATCATGCCGTTCATGGCGAAGGTCCGCGCGCCCATGTCGTGCACGAACCTCACGATCTCCAGGGCGTGATCGGCGTTCTCCCGGGTCAAGGTGGTGTTGGTGATGGTGTGCAGGTCGGCCTGCAGGCAATTGCGAATCCCGGCGACGGTCTCGTCGAAGGCCGGGGCGCGGACGGTGGCGTTGTGCACCTCGGGCAGATGGGAGGCCAGGGTGATCTGCACGTGGTCCAGGCCGGCAGCCTTCAACCGCGGCGCCAGGTGAGGCTGCGCAAGACGCCGGCCATTGGTGTTGATCCCCGTCACCTGTCCCAGGTCCTCGGCGCAGCGCACAAGCGCCGGGAGGTCGGGAGCCAGCGTGGGCTCGCCGCCGGTGAAGATGATGTGCGGCACGCCGATTTCCGACAGGCGCCTGAGCACGCGGCGCCAGTCGCGGGTTTCTAGAGAGGCCATCTGCTTGCGCCCCGGCTCATTGTAGCAATGGGCGCAGTTGTTCTGGCAGGCGTAGGTCAGCGCCAGGTCCACCTTGTAGGGCGCCCGGGCTCTGGTGGCGAAGGGCTCGGCACGGTCAAAGCCCAGGGCGCAGGCGGCGCAGGGGGCCGCCGGGTCCTTGAGCAGCTCGACGGCCTTCGCAAGCTGCGCCACGTCGGCCTGCACATCGGCCGGGGGAGCCTCGGGGTACCATCGCCGAAGAAGCCCCACGATGCGGGGCGGCGTCACACCGTCCAGGAGCATGCGTGTGATCTCGGCGGCCATGGGGTTGAGATGGATCACCTCGGAGACGTCGACAAACAGCAGCCCCGCCCCGTCGGGGCCGATGCGCAGATGCAGGCGCGTCTGCCCGCCGTTCTCGGAGAACCGGTACTCATACAGCCCGGGACGAGTCTGGCCCGAGCCGAGACCGACCCGCAGTTGGCGCCACCAGATGCAGAAGTCACGGGAGATGCTCCGGCCCAGTCGGGCCAGCGGCGAACGACCTACCACTTGGGGGCCTCCTCCAGGTGATAGGAAGAACCGCAGTAGGGGCACTTGACGGTGACGGCGCCCTCGACCATCTGCACGGACTTTTCGTCCAGAGTGCCCCCGCAGTTGCGGCACTTCATCTCCTCCCGGCTCACATCGCCGCTGAGGTCGATCTTCTGCACGATAGTGCGCTCGGGGGCCTTGGCCCTGGTGAGCCAGCCGATGACGATGGCGGCCACGAGCATCAGGGCCCCCACCACCATGCGCCCGGGTAGGCCCTGTGCCCCGGCGAGGAACACGATGCCCAGGATCCCGACCACGACGGCAACCGCGTACATTGCTGCTGTCAAAGGTCTGCGGACCGACCCGCGTGGGGCCCGTCCGCCTCACCTCCTTTTGGTCTCGCGTGCGTTCCGGCCCCCGGAATGCCGGCGTGTGCCGCATCGGGGCGACTTCACCTGGATAGTAGTATTCGCGGACCGCACCTGCGCTCCCTCCCGCGGGGGCGGCGCGGCGGCGTCGGCCCTTGTAGGGCGGGGGCCTGTACCCCGCCGCCGTCCGCCGTTGCCCTTCTCCTCTCTCCGAGCGCCCGCCGTCCGGGCGCGTGAAGGGGAAAGCCAGGGGGTGAGGACGCCGTCAACGGCAAACGGCAATGCGGGTCCCGCCGAGCGGCGACCCGCCCTCCCAGGAACGGCAAGTGCCGTCGCCGTGCTCCCCTCTCCGAGCGCCCGCCGTCCGGGCGCGTGAAGGAGAGCGGCAGGGGGGAGGACGAGCCTGTCGGCTAAGTCAATTGGGCCGCCTACGTGCCTCGTTGCCATAGCTCGGAACGCGTAGGAAGAGTGTCGTCATGATCTTGCAGACGTGTTCTCGCCGCATTGAGGACGCGTTTACCCGCGGGACGTCACCCGCCCGCTCCTACCCGAGGGCGCGAAGGGACTTTACCGACAGGCTCGCGACGCTCCCGCCTTGCGGGGCCATCTCCCGCGAGGGCCACGGCGACCCCGTGGCGAACCAGATAGGCACGGCGCCCGGCATCCCGCACAGTGAGGTCCTCTTATGTCTCCGCTCACCGGTATTGCATGTCTCATCACTCTCGCCCTCACCCTCCGTCCCGGCTCGGCGGAGGAGGAGCTCTATGCGGCCAATGCAGAGCATCCCCGGCTCATCTGCACCGCGGCCGAGCTGGAGGAGGTCAAGGCGCGTCTCGATCGGCCCGTGGAGCAACTTGCGTACAGGGAGATGCTGCGCAAGTGCGATGCCTATCTCAATCCTCAGGACAGTCTCTATGTAGACTGGCCGGACCTCAAGAAGCACTACTGGCACGACCGAAGCGGAGCCACCTGGCTGACCAAGTGCTTCGAGGAGCTCTCCTGGGCCGGAGTGCTCTCCGGGGAGCCGCGGTACGTCCAGGGCGCCAAGAACATCTTGCTGACCATCATCCGCGAGCGGGTGATCGACGACATCGGGGGCCTCAACTACGGCCAACCGTACGGCGGCTGGCTCAGCCAGCCTCTGGATGCCGGACACTCCAGCCGCTCACTGGCCATCTTCTACGATCTGCTCTACCACCAGCTCTCCGAGCAGGAGCGCGCGGAAGTCCGGGATTACATGACGGGGACCTACATCGCCTATCTTTATGACTACATGCGAAAGCTCCCGGAGGGCAAGAACTACCCCGGCATCCTCGGGCACAACTTCGCGCTGATCGGCAATTCCGCCGGGGCGCTGATGACTTTGGCCATGTACGGCGAGACCGGCGATCCGGTGCAGGAGAGGGCGTGGCTGGACACCTTCATGGACGGCATCAGGAAATACCTGGAGATCGGCATCGGTGTGGACGGCGGGGCGCTGGAGGGCGCCGGGTACACGTCGGCCTGCCTGTACTATCTGAACTTCCCCGTGGAGGCGCTCAGACGGGCCGGGGGCGAGGACCTGTGGCAGCATCCGCGGCTGTCGAAGGTGATGGACTACTACATCCACGAGGCGCTTCCCGGTGGCAACTACTTCAACAATACCAACGATGCCTTCTTCCACGCGCACACCTGTTTCTTCCCCTTGTACGCCTCGGTGTACGGCCACCCGGAGCTGACGTGGCTGTGGGAGCACGTGACCGGGCGGCTAACGGACCCGGCGGACGTCTTCGGCGATGGTCGCAATGCGGCGCAGCCGCTCCTGAACTACACCATCCTGTGGCATGCGCTGGCGCCGGCGGCCAAGACCCCGGAGCAGGTGGGCCTGCCCCTGAGCCGCCACTTCTCGCGCCGCGGCATCGTGGACATGCGCCCCGGCTGGGGGGAGGAGGACTGCCTGTTGTCCCTCACCGCCGGCGGCAATCCGGACGCGGGTCACGGGCAGTACGACGCCAACCATTTCTCCCTGTACCGGGGCAAGAGCGCGCTGGCCGGCGATTCCGGCTACGGCGGCGGCCAGACGGAGCACCACAACGGCGTGCTGTTCGACGGCAAGGGCCAGCAGATGAAGACCACCGAGGGCCGCATCATCACCTACGAGCCCGGCGAGCAAAGCACCTACGCCTGCGGCCGGGCCGGGGATCTGTACAATAGCCCGGCCCTCAAGCGCTTCGACCGGCACGTGATCTTCGCTCACGACAAGGCCCGGCCCTATGCGGTGATCTACGACGAGCTGCAGGCCGACGGCAATGAGCACACCTACACCTGGCTTTGGCAGGGGATCAATGCCACCGGGTTCATGATCTCCGGCGAGGGCATGAGCTTCGACCTCAGCGGGGAGTGCCCCGTCCTGACCGACGCCAACTCCGGCTGGCAGCTTGAGCTGGTGCTCTTCGCCGCCGAGGAGCCGGTCTTCGAGTTGGATGAGTGTGAGACCAAGTGGAGCGCGACGGCGCAGGTCGTCCGCCATCCGCGGCTGCGGGCCGAGGTAACCACCGCCGGGGAACCGCACCTGCTGGCGTTCCTGTATCCGAGGCGACCCGATACCCCAATGCCCGAGGTGACTCGCGTCGGCGACAGGGCCCTGCGGGTGGAGTGGGAAGACTGCGTGGACCTGGTGGCCTTCGGCCCGGCGCAGACGGCGGAAGCTCAGATGGATGGAGTTGGGTTTGTGAGGCAGGCGAAGGGGTGAGGGTTAGAGCCGGTGGGTCCCAGGACATCGGGCGCGCGCGCGTCCCGCTAGGCTGTGGCTGAAAATCAACCATCTGGTGGTTGATTTTCAGCCACTCAACGGCTAGAATATCGGCATGATCCCTCGACATCTCACCCCGCGGCTCCTCGAGGCCCTCTCTGACACGCCGGTGGTGTTTCTCACCGGTGCTCGTCAGACGGGCAAGAGCACTCTCGCACGTGCCATCGCGGAGCGGGAGCATCCCGCTCGTTACCTCACGCTGGATGATGCGACCACGCTCTCCGCAGCCGCCGCGGACCCGCAAGGGTTCATCGCGGGGCTCGGCGGCCCCGTGGTGCTGGACGAGGTCCAGCGCGTGCCGGAGCTGTTCCTGGCCATCAAGGCCGCCGTGGACAGGGACCGCACACCGGGCCGCTTTCTGCTCACCGGGTCCTCCCACGTGCTCATGGTACCGCAACTATCGGAGGCCCTTGTAGGGCGCATGGAAGCGCTGACACTGTGGCCGCTGTCGCAGTCCGAGATTGAGACCCCAGCCGGTGGCGGAGGCGACCGCTGCCTGGTGGACGGCCTCTTCGCGGCCGAGACGGGAGCCACGGGCGCTCCTGTCTTCGGCCATACGCGCGGCGAAGGGCTTGCAGCCATCCTGCCCCGCGTCCTGGCGGGTGGCTACGCAGAGGCCGTCGAGCGCCAAGCTGGAGCCCGCAGACGGGCGTGGTTCGGCGCGTACGTGACCACCATCCTGCAGCGCGATGTGCGCGACCTGACGCAGATCGAGGGCCTCAGCGAGCTGCCGCGCCTGCTGTCACTGGTAGCCGCCCGGGCCGGGGGCATGCTGAACTTCTCCGAGCTTTCTCGCAGCAGCGGATTGCCCCAGACGACCCTCAAGCGCTATATGGCCCTGCTGGAGGGCACCTATATTGCTCAGAGTCTCCCGGCCTGGTCGGCGAACCTGACCAAGCGGCTGATGAAGTCGCCGAAGCTACTCATGATCGACACCGGCCTGATGGCACACCTGCTCGGGGTGGGTGGCGAAGATGACCTCCCGGTCCACAGTCCGCTGACGGGGCCGCTCCTGGAGGTCTTCGCCGTTCAGGAGCTGCAGCGGCAAAGCACCTGGAGCGCGTCGCAACCCCGCCTCTACCACCTGCGGGTCCAGACAGGACATGAAGTGGACCTGGTGATGGAGGACCACCGCGGTCGCCTGGTGGGCGTGGAGGTCAAGGCCGCCGCCACGGCGAGAGCCGATGACTTCCGCGGCCTACGCTTCCTGCAGGAGCAACTGGGCGAGCGTTTCGTGCGGGGGGTGGT
>CAYRFY010000111.1:0-6554 GCA_964423635.1 uncultured Armatimonadia bacterium
ACGGCAACGGCGCCGCTCCCTGCGGGCCGCTGGCCCGCTTTCCCTCTCCTTCGCGATAGGGCCGCTCTGGAGAGGGCAAAGACGAACGGCGGCTCTCCCCCGCGCGGGCATGGTATGAGGGGACAGCCACCCGGCGCTGAACGAACGGTTGTCCGACAGCGGCGCCACGGCGGATGCAGGCCTCCGATGCCAATCGGCTGAGCTTCTCCCACCACCCACGGCCGCCACGCGGCCGTGACCTCCTCCCGGACGCTCGCCGGGACAGAGGTAGGGGGCGTCGTTCAGCCCCGGCGAGTGAACCGAGCGCACGGAAGGTTGACACGACAAGACAGCCCAACCGAGGTGCCACCCATGCCTAACGACAGACCGAACCTCCTCTACGTGTTCGCCGATCAGATGCGCGGGATGGACATGGGCTGCGCGGGGAACCCGGATGTGCAGACTCCGGCGATGGACCGCCTCGCCGCCGAGGGAGCCATGTTCTCCCGGGCGTACTCCAACTGCCCGGTTTGCACTCCCAGCCGCGCCATGCTGCTCAGCGGCCAGTATCCCCTGACCTGCCGCACCGTGGCCAACGACCTGCCGCTGCCTACGGGCATCAAGAGCTTCGGCACCCTCTGCCGCGATGCGGGCTACCACACCGGCTATGTGGGCAAGTGGCACCTGGACGGCGTGCCGCGATCGGGCTTCACACCTCCGGGGCCGCGCCGCCACGGCTTCGACTTCTGGGCCGTGTGGAACTGCGCCCATGACTACTTCCACGGCAGGGTCTTCCGCGATACCGACGAGGTCATCGACCTGCCGGGCTACGAGCCGGACGCCCAGACGGACATCGCCCTGGAGTTCCTGGATGGGTGTGGCGAGGACCCCTTCTGCCTGTTCGTCTCGTGGGGCCCGCCGCACAACCCCTACGACCAGGTGCCCCAGGAGTACCGGAGCATGTATGACCCGGAGGCCATCACGCTGCGCCCCAACTTCCGGGACATCCTCCCCGGTGAGGGATTGTACCGCGGCGAGGATGCCAGGAGGTCGCTTTGCGACTACTACGCCCACATCAGCGCCCTGGATGCCAACCTCGGCCGCCTGCTGGACAGCCTGGACCAAAGGGGGCTTGCGGACAATACCATTGTCGTGTTCTCCTCGGACCACGGCGACATGCTGTGGTCTCAGGGGATGCTGCGCAAGCAGCAACCGTGGGAGGAGTCCATCCGCATTCCGTTCCTGGTACGCCGGCCCGGGCAGATACCCGCCGGCCACCGACCGCAGACGCTGCTGAGCGTTGCCGACCAGGGCCCCTCGCTGCTGTCGCTGATGGAAGTGGAGGCGCCCGCGGCCATGGAGGGCGCCGACCTGTCACCGGCCATGCTGGGGCAGAGCGATGAAGGGCCTTCCTCGGTGTTCATCATGGATGTGATCACCCTTGACGAGGCCTACGCTCAGGGGCTGCGGGCATGGCGGGGCGTGCGCACGGCGCGCCACACCTACGCCCGGTTCATCGACGGAGAGCCCTGGGTGCTGTACGACAACGAACAAGACCCGTACCAGGAGCGCAACCTGATCGCCGATCCCGCCTCCGCGGAGCTGCGCGAGGAGATGGAAGCGGAGCTGCAGGGCTGGCTGGAGCGCACCGGCGACACCTGCCAACCGTGGGAGGAGGTTGTGCGCGAGCTGGATCTGGTGGAGTTGTGGAACGCCAGGGAGCGCGAGCTGCATCCGCGGGACCCGCGGCTGCTGTAGGCGTTCACCCAAGAGATAGTCTGTCCCCACACACCGGCGCCCTGTTCAGGGGCGTCTCTGTGTCTTTTTGGTGGGGTGGCGATCCAGCGAAACTCTTTAACACGCCCAGACCGCGAAAAGGGAGGTAGAGAGGAGAAATCGGGAACAATCAGCTTTCCAACCAAAGGGAAAGCCAATAGCATGGCGAATACCACGCCCGAAGAGCCTGGCTCACTGTGGGATACGACGGGGCTCCGCATCTGCGCACTTCCGCTCCCCACAGCACAACAGGAGCCCGGCTCCATAGCCTGACCTCGCCGACGAGGAGAATGAGAATGATCTCTGGAAGGGCCTTTGTCGTCTTGGTCCTCGTCGTTCTCGCATGGGCAGGGCCGACTTGCCCGCTGTCGGCGGCTCCCGTCGGTGTGCCGGCCACTCTCCTTCCCGACCCCGCACAGCTCTTCTCGGAGCCGTTTGACCTCGGCCCCGACAACCCCACCGTTGAGCTCGAGTTTGTGCCCGTCAAGCCCGGGAGCTACTCGGCGGTCGCGGTATGGGACGGGGAGGGCGAAGTGCAGATGAGAGTCGGTGACGGGCAGACGCAAAGCGGCCATCAGGGACTCGTGCAGGTATTCGCAGGCAAGGAAGGCGAGCCGTTGGTGATCCGGCTATCCCTCGGCGCCACGGATCAGACCACCGTGACCGGCGTCCTGACCGTCCTGTACGGTGTGGAAGACGCGGCAAGCAACCGCCCCTTCAAGCCCACGCTGCCCGGCAGGCTCTTGCCGCCGGTGACCGATCTGGACAGCCGTGATGCTCTACTCCCGATCTTCATTCATCTGACGGAGCGTTACCTCGGCGCTGCCCCGGACAGTAACGAGCTGGACCTGGTGTTCGCCGCCGCGGTGGAGCGCAATCCGGGCTTGACGCGCCCCTATCTGCGGGCCATGGTGAGACAGTAGCGACCACACCGGGAGCTACGCGATCCGCTACCAGATATGCCGCAAGCCGCACAGACCGCAGAGCGTGACGGAGTGAACAACCGCAGACGGTTCCGAGCACCGAGAGCCGCAGACACCAACCGTCAACTGGGAGGGGCACAGGATGCGCAGGATCACATGGCTTCTGGCGGGATGCCTTCTGGGATCGACTCTCTGTCAGGCGCCTGCCGTCGCCTGGGCGATCAACACCCACATGTACTCGGCCAATCTGATCATCAAGGACCTGCAGGATGACGGGCACCTGGACATCCAGCAGGTGGTGCGCCTTGCCGACGGGTCGGTGAGCTTCGAGCCGCTGACCACCGTGGCCGTCGATGAGGATGTGGCCGAGGCCATCCTGGCCTTCCCGGAGGTGTTCCGGGCGGGCTCCTGCGGACCTGATGGGTATCCGGATGTGTACATCGGCCAGAGCATCATCCACCCCTAAATCCCCGGGCAGCCGTGGCGGGCCACGGACTGGGCGCGGCGAGTGCTTGAGGAGGCCCGCGACTACGGGGACGGCGAGGACCACCAGAAGGCCCTGGCGTTCGCCGCCGGTTGGGTCGTGCACTACGCCGGCGACGCCTTCGGCCATACGTGGGTGAACAGCTACGCCGGCGGCGAGTGGGACTGGGGCAGCATGGGTATCGTCACCCGGCATGTGGTCCTCGAGGGCTACGTCAACTCCAAGATTCCCCACGACGGCGACGGCACGGACGACATGAGCCTGGACATGCAGTCCGGCTTCATGGTCGACGCCACCTTGCTCTCGGAGGACACCTACGGTCCCCTGGCTTCCGCGGGCCACATGCGGGCCCTCATCGACGACCACAGCGCATTCCGGGCCATGGAGCGCAAGTGCGAGAAGCGCCAGGACCAGTGGTGGAACCCGGTGGGCTGGGCGATCGGGGCGGTGGAGGACTGGCTGGAGCACTACCGCAAGGAATCCGAGCGGGCGATGTCTGAATGGTTGGAGACCAGCACCGCCGTCATGCGCTGCATGGCCGAGGGCAATATCCAGGACATTACCGGTGAGTACACGGAGTGGGCCATCGAGTACCCCTTCCGGCTGTGCCCGGCGATCCCCAAACAGATTGTGGACGTCATCAGCTGGCTGGGCCACGAGATCAGTTGGCTGATGAGCCCGGTCAGCAAGCTGCAGGATGAGGTGGTCGGGTATGTCTACGATGCGCTGCTTGCCAGTACCGTGGAGGCCCTCACGAACGCGGAGGCCTTGATGGGCGAGGTCTACAGCGGTGAGGAACGCTCGCGAGCCGATGACGACATGGGCCTGGAGGGGGGCGAGGGCCCCCTTGTACCCGACAAGTTCGACGCCCTGCGGGACACGGTGGCTCTGGGCAAGCTCGTCTTGCTGGACAACCAGGGGCTGAACCAGGTGGGCGAGGCCCTCGGCGTCGGCGGCCTGGCCCGGGAGAACCACGACAACATCCTGTGGGACTGCGTCAACAGCCTGGATGCCTCCAACCAGCTCTCCCGCTATCCACCCTGCCGGCTCCTGGAGACCGATGAACTCAGACAGCAGGCCTTCGAGAGGCTCTTCGTTAGTGACCCCGGCTCGGAAGCGCCTTCGCGCATCGACCCGACGCACGTGGCCGCCTACCTGACGATGACCGACAAGGAGGTGGCCTTCGTCATTCCGGTGGCCGATCCCGGCAACGATCGTTGCCGCGTGATGGCTTCCATCTACCGGGAGGGGGACGGCGCCGGCCCAGACCAACGAGTGCCATTCCACGAGGGAGGCATCCCGACTACAGGCACCGCGGGCCTGTACACCCCGACGCAGACCGTCAAGTACAAGGCTCCCCGGTACGGCAAGTACCGCTTCCATCTGTGCACCGCGGAGCAGAAGCCCGACTCGGAGAAACTGGCGGAGGACCGGGGGATCGACATCGAGGTGAACATCGTCACACGCGAGCAGGCCTACGGGACGGACCAGTTCGGGGGCGGCGTCCAGGGACAGGACGCCGAGTCTCAGCAGGCCCTGATCGACATGATCGAGCAGATGCTCGCCGACCCCAACACCCCGGCCGAGGCCAGAGCGCAGTTGCAGGCCCAACTGGACGCCCTTTGGGGCCAGGGCGCGGATGACGGAGAGCCACCGCCGGGGGACGACCGGATGGGCGCGTTCCCGCCGGAGATGGTGGCCAGTCTGCGCCAGACGGCGGCCGGAGGGGGCGATCCGGAGGACGAAGCGGCTCAGGGCCTGCAGCAGGCCGTGCAGAACGGCAAGTTCGGCATCGGGTCGATCCAGGGGCCGGACGGACCGGTGGCCGGGGCCATGCTGACCCTGCTGCAGCAGCCGGTCCACCAGGAGCTCAGCGGCGCAACGGGCACGCCGCTGGTCAAGTGGGCGGACTGGTTCCCCTTCAGCAACTGGCAGGGAGGGATCGCCCCCATCCGCTATGGCTTCTCGCGCAGCAATGATCTTGGGGAGTACGTGTTCTACGGAGTCCAGGACGGCCCCCACCAGCTCATCGCCAGCGCCCCCGGCCTGGATTGCGCGCGGCAGCAGGTGACCGTCCAGCGCGGCCAGGCGCTGATCGCGGACATGCCCACTGTCACGCTTGCCCCAGAGCCCACGGGCACGACCACCGGCGGTGATGAGACCGAGCGCACCTGGCCGCCGGATGTGGTGATGGACGTACAGCCACGGTTCATCAACGCCGATGTGATGGACAAGGACCGCACCTTCCGGACAACTGTCTCCCTGCGGCCTCTGGCGGGCTTCTCCGGACCTGTAAGCCTGTTCGTGGCCGATCTGCCACCGGACGTGGAGGCGGTGTTCTCGGAAAACCCGGTGCTTCTGGACCGGCCAAAGTCCGTGGGCCTGACGCTGAAGGCAGGCCACGAGATGCCGCCGGGCGGCGTGGTGCTCATCCGCGCCGAGGGCGGGCAGGTCGTCAAGGAGGTGCCTGCGTTCGTGTCTCTGGGGACCGGCAGTCTGGCCACCAAGCCGGAGGTCCTGCGGGTGGCCGCCGGGGAGCGAAGTGAGCTACGCCTGATGTGGGAGGCTCCGGAGGGGCGCGGGCAGGCGGCCATGCTGTCGGTGGGCAAGCTTCCGCCCGGCGTTTGGCTCAAGGCCAAAGCGATCCGAGCCCACGAGCACGCCGAGCCCCTGGTGTTCGAGGGACTGACCGTGGAGCGGGCCGAGGAATTGCGGGAGGGCCTGCGGCCGATCGCCGTGGTCCCGCAGGTGCCGCGGCCCCAGCGCCCCATCCTCACGCCGGAGCGCATTGTGCGCGGCCCGGCGGAGGCGCCCTTCAAGGGCATCCTTCTGGCCCCCGGTGGGTGGGTGGACCTCACCATCGCCCTGGCCGGGGACGTCAGGCCGGGAACCTACAGTATCCCGGTGCAGTGCCAGATCGGGGAGATGGTGTTTGAGAAGACGGTGCGGGTGGAGGTTGGGCCGTAGCCACCGGGCGGTGGTCCGACACCTTGAGGTCCGGCCGAGAAGCCCGCCTGGCCCGGCTCATGTCATCCTGGAGCGCCTGCGTCGCAAGCCCGGGCGGCACAAGCTCGAGCTTGCGCCGCTTGGGCGAGGAATCTCGTTGAATGCCAGGAGATTCCTCGAGCTGCTCTTACCAAGGGCGAACGCTCTCAGAATAACACTCTCGGCGAAGAGGGGCTTTTCGGCCGCGTGGCCGCGGGAGCGCCGCTCCCCCAGCCCATCATCTCATCAGCCCCTCCGCCAGCCTGCAGGCGGCCTCCAGGCTCTCTTGGCCGGCCACGATGGCCAGGGCGGAGCGTGAAGGGCCCTGTGCCGCTACATGCACGGGACCTGCCGCAGCCTCGCCCAGCGTCACCCACCCGCCGTCACGGAACTCGCCATAACGCAGT
>CAYRFY010000111.1:6564-15419 GCA_964423635.1 uncultured Armatimonadia bacterium
GTGCGGCTCTGCCCAGGCACGGCAAGTCCGCCCGCCCCTCCCCCATCGCCATGGCCAGAGCGGCCTCGGGCGGTCCCGTCAGACCTCTGCCGTCCAGCGACATCAGCGCGAAGTGCCCCTCGGTCGATAGCAGCAACTGTCCGTCCAGCGTCGCCTGGCCCTGACACTCCACAGCCAGGAGGCTTCCCGCGCCGTCGAAGCATGCCAATCCCGGACGCCCCGGAGCCACATCGAGGTTGATGGTGTGCCCCGCGTGGCGCACCGTGCAGGCCAGCGGCTCCCGCCCCACGTTCATCAGTGAGTAGACCATGCCGCCGCCGGCGGTGGGCACGGCCATGGCGTGCAGGTCGCGGCTGGAGGGGTCCACCGGCAGACGCTCCACACCGCCCAGGTGTAATGCCAGTTCGTACAGGTCCGTAGGAGCCCCCGGCCCGGCCGCGACGCCGACCGCCTCGGGGTCGAGGTCGGTACTGCCACCGGAGACCTCCAGCGGGTCGGCCGCGAATAGCACGTGTCCGCGCTGCAGTTCGTGATGCATCACGCGGGGGCCCGCGTCGCAGGAGGCCAGGACATCGGCGCCCACCGGAAGCACAATCACACCGGGCTCGCCGGCCCTATCCGCGGGTACCTGCAGGGCGGGGAAGCGCTCACTTGCGAACTGGCCTCCCGCCAGTGTCTGCAGGCGCTCGGTGCGCGTGCGCTGCCGCTGCTCATCGAAACTGATGTCACCACTGAAATACAGCGTTCCGCCGCCGCGGACGAACTGCTCCAGGCGCGCCACAGTCTCGTCCGTGGCGCAGTAGGGCAACGGATAGTAGAGCACCTTCGCCGAGGCGGGAAGCCCGTCCAGATAGCGGTCGTCGAGCAGCCCGAAGCGCACCCTGAGGCCCAGGAGCCGGCGGATGCAGTCACGCAGTCCGGCGTCAACCTGGCCAAAGTGGCCGGAGAGCAGGTTCAGGCCGGGGACAAGGACGAAGACCTCCGGCGGCTCGTAGCGGGGACTGAAGCTGCCCAGGAGCAACGCCATGTTGCGATAGGCACGCAGATGCTCCTTGGGCACCAGGTCCTGGTGCACCACGGACCAGGGGAAGATGCACTCCCGCATGGACTTGAGATTCCAGTTGCTCATCAGGCCGCCGCCCAGGCCCAGGACGTAGTGACCGACGCGGAGGAAGAACTCATCCGCCTCGTCCGGAGTGAGTCTGGCGTCGGGCGCCCCGTCCCAGGCCGGGTGGGTGAGGACGCCAAACTCCGTGAGGGCCAGAGGTCTGCCCAGCACCTGCGCGTCCGCGCGCTTGAGCTGCAGGGGCATGCGGGACGGGGCGCCGTACGAGTGGGAGCTCATCGCGGCGATGTCTGCCATCACCGCCGGCCGCGGCCATAGATAGTCCGGCCAGTGGTACAGGCTGGTATCCTGTACATGCAGCGCCGCCGGGTTGCCCGCATGCTCGGCGGAGGCCCCATTGCCGCGCCAGGCCTCGCGATAGGCGTAGAGGAACTCGCCGGTATCTACCACCCGGGCCGCGTTCCACGGGAGCGTATTGGAAACGCCCTCGTCGAACTGCACATCATCCGCTGAGCCTCCGGGCCCCAGGCCCCACGCGGCCGCCAGGGCCTCGTCGGCCCCGTACTTGCCCAGCAGGAACCTCCGGAAGGCCTCATGGGCGGCGGGGTTGTTGCTGCGGATGAACTCCTGGTGGTCCAGGTTGAAGGAGAAGCCGCGGGCGTCCTGATACCTCCGGGCTATGAGCGTCAGAGCCTTCATGCGCCCGGCCAGGTCGGCGGGGTCATCCCCGGCCAGTTGCAGGCCGGCGTTGCTGACCAGCAGGAACGCCAACTTGTGTTTGCAGGCCAGGTAGACCATGGCGTCAAGGCGCCGAAGCTGCCGGGCGGGAAGGTCGTCCAGACTCTCCAGGGGCTTGTCGCCCGGGTAGCAGTTGAAAAAGTGCATGCCCCGGTACAGGCGTAGGCCCATGTCCCGCATGAGCCGGAACTCCTCGTCCCAGATCAGCGGGTCCTCGCTCTCGGCGTAGAAGGGGTACCCCGACTCATCGCTGCCGCAGATGAAGCTCGTCTTACCGTCGCGGGCGAAGTAGGCATCCTGCACCGAAAGCACGGGGGACGCGCGTACCACCTCGTCGTCCCACACCACGAAGCCGCTCCGCTGCGCGTCACGCACCTCGCCGCCTTCCGAGAGCGTCGTCTCCAGCACGTACAGATCCTCGCCGAAAGTCTCCGGCGTCCAGGGAGCGCTGACGGGAAGTGTGCCACCGGCGGGTACGTCAACCTCCACTGTAGCCTCGTAGACTGTGCGTTCCGGCGTCGCCCGCGGCCCCACGCGAAAGCCCACCGTGGCGTGGGCCGGGCCGGCGGAGAAGTTGGCGACCAGAGACGTGAGCTTCACCGCCTCGCCCCGCCGGTAGCAGGCGTATTCGGTACCGGTCTCGCACAGATAGCACTCCTGCAAGAGCGCCTGAACGGTTCTCACCAGCAGTTCGGAACTCCCGGGCACGTGGTCGGAGAACAGATCGCGGTTGTTCACGCCGAAGGCGGCCCAGTTCGAGCCCGCATAGTGTCCCCGATAGTTGCGCACCAGCTCACCGGCGGTACCGCGCCGGTGGCCCAGAGCGTCGAAGGCGTCCAGGAGTGGAATGGCGCGGGCGTGGGTCACTGCCCGGATCGGGTTCCCGTTGCCGGCAAAGACACCTGAAGCCGAGTAGCCCGAGAAGCCGCCGGTCAGAGAGAAGCCGAGGGGAGCTACGCTCTGCCCCTCAGCGGCACGTATCTCGGCGACTTGCCGCAGAGGATAGCCGGGGTCGAACAGGCCGATCTGCTCGGGGCGTACCCGCAGCGAGTTGCCCGGGCCGCGTATGTCGCCCTCACGGGTATTGAGCGAGGGCAGCGAGCCGTCGCCGGGCGTGAGGCTTGCGTCATCGAACCAGACGCTCCCATGGCCGTTGAGCAGGAGGTTGCACGTCAGGTATGCGGTCTCCGCGGGCACTTTGGCCGGCAGCCGTAGGCGCGTCCAGTCGTGAGTGCCGATCACTCCCCGCGTCTGCTCGAAACCGATGCGCTCGCCGTTGGCCCGGTGGTAGTTGACTGCCAGGTATGCGCCGTGACCGTCGATGACACTCTCCGTCCTCACCCAGACCTCGGCCACCAGCGGCGTGCCGGGTGTCACCGCAGCGACCCGTTGCTGCGCGTTGTAGAAGCTCGTGGATGTCGTCTGAGCAACGTTCACCATCACCGACGCACCGCCGTTGCGGCCCGCGCCCGCAACGCCAACCTGCACCCCCTCCACGCCGGGTCGACCATCCTGCCAGGGGGCCAGCCCGTCCTCGAAGCCCGGGTTGGCCAGCAGGTTGGTGCTGTCGGAGCCGTCCTCCCCCGGCCAATAGAGGTTGTCGGCGAAGTACCCGCCCATGGTGAGCAGGTGGCCGCCATGGGACAGGAAGGCCGTCGTTGCTGCGACGGCCGGCTCGGGAAACGCCGTGCCGGAGGGGACGATGAGCACAGCGCAACTCTCCGGCGAGAGCGTCTCGCTGTCGGCGAGTTGGGCGGCGTCCAGAAGTGTGACCGAGTACCCCGCGGCGTGCAGGACCTGCGCCAGGCGCGCGGGGTCGGAGGGGACACTGTCGACGACAGGCGCGGCGGCGTCATGGAAGATGGCGATACGCCCGGTCTGGGCGAGAGCGCCGCTTGCCGCGAACAGGCAGAGGGTCACGGGGACACGCAGCATCAGGGGCACCTCCGGTGGTTCAGTATCAGGGGGGCCGGGGGAACAGATTCCCCCGGCGAAACGGGTTCACCCGCCGGGGTGTGGGCCAGAGCCCCCCGGTGTTGGTCCATTGGCCGCTAGCGCCGTTCCCAGTCGTCCAGCACATCTCTCGGATGCGCCGGGAAGCCTGTGACGCCCCGGGAGCGATCGAACTGGTAGATGCGATTGCGCGGGCGCTCGCGGTACGGCAGGGCCTTGAGCTTCCCCGCTTCCAGGGCCCTGCCCACGTTGATCCCCTGCGCGGCCTCGGCGGCCAGGTCTCGCAGACGGGTAGCAACATCCGACTTGTCCGCCGCAAGCTCGTGCAACTCATCCGGGTCCTCGGCGGTGTTGAATAGCTGCTCGCGGCCGCCGTTGGCCATGTAGATGTACTTCCACTCGCCCTCGCGGACCATCATCTTGAACAGGGTCGAGCCGGGAGTGCCGTAGTAGCCCACCACACGCTCCCGCACCGCCTTGCCACCTGCGACCGCACCGAGGACATCGGCCCCCTGGCGCATGTCCGGACTGCCGGCGGCCGTGGTGGCGATGCCGAAGAGATCGGTGAGGCAGACGAGGTCATCGCGGCGCCGGTCGGCGGCCAGAGCTCGGGGCCAGCTCAGCAGGAACGGCACGTGACAGGCGGCTTCAAAGAAGCTCTCCTTCTGCCAGGCGTGATGGTCGCCCATGTGGTCGCCGTGGTCGGAGAAGAAGCAGATCAGCGTGTCATCGGCATCGGGACGGGCCTCAACGGCGTCCAGGATGCGCCCCAGACAGTCGTCGATATAGGTGATCTCGCCGTAGTAGCGCGACTTGAGTATCCGGGCATGGGAATCGTTGATGTCCTCGGCCCAGATGATCTGGTTCATCCAGGGGATCTGCTCGTCGGCGTGATCGACGGCGATGTCGCCGCATACGGGACCGGGCATGGAGTCGGGATCGTAGAGTCTGTTGAAGGGCAGAGGGGGCGCGAAGGGCGGGTGGGGGCCGATGAACGACACCAGGCCGAAGTAGGGCCGCGTATCATCGATTCTGAGCTGCTCGACGGCTCTGTCCGCGGCCCAGCGCTCCACGGTCAGCTCCGCCGGCAAGGGGCTCATCTGGGGCATGTAGTACATCTCGGTACGCTCGCCCTGCAGGGCCTCGATCCAATCGTATTGCGGATGCTCGCGGGCGATCCAGGCGGAGAAATCGTCCCTTTGCCGCTGCCGGTTCGTTCCGTAGAGCTCCTCGCTGTGCAGGTGCACGTCGTAGCCGAGCTCTTCGTCCCAAGGCCCCGTATGGAACTTGCCGACCCCGAAGGTGCGGTATCCCAACTCGTGCATGCGTCGCGCCAGGTATGGCCCGCAGCGTTGCTCCATCTCGGCGGCCTGACCCTCGACGAGATCGGGGCCGCCGTTTTGGTAGATTCCGGTGGTGGGCGGCTCGCAGCCGGTACGGATGGTGTAGCGCGCCGGGACGCACACGGGGCATGTGGAGTAGGCGTTGGTAAACGAGAGCCCCCGACGCACGAGGCGGTCGAAGTTCGGGGTGTAGATGCGTTCGTTCCCCAGGGCGGCAATGGTATCGGCACGTTGCTGATCGCACATGATGTACAGCACGTTCGGACGCCCGGCAGTCTGATCGGCCATGATCCTACCTCCCAGGGCCTTGAGGCCCAAGAGTCCCAGGCCCGTCTTGAGCAGGTCGCGTCGCGACAGATCGCCGATGGCGTGTGTGGGCTGTGGCATCTGCAACACTCCCGTCCGAGGAAGTGCGAAGGGCCGGCCCGGTTTCGTCCGGGCAAACGGGCCGCCGGGAAACCCCGCCGAGAGGTCGCGGTCGGGCCGCAATGCCCGGGCTGTGGATGGCCGAGGGGTGGGTGGCCGCCGCGCGGGTTGGGTCACCGGCACAGCGGGCCCGCCCGGCTCTCTATGTCTCCACCTGCTCCAGCAGGTCTGTCTCCTGCACGCTCCCGGCTTCCACATCGATCCGCAGTGTCTTGACCTCGAAGGCCCCCAGCTTGACCCTTGTCTTGATGCCCAGCGCCGGGAGGCCGACGGTGGTCGCCCGCGGCCGTCCCGTGGGCTCGAACAGCCTCACGATCAGGGCCTTGCCGTCTTCCGACCGCTTCACGGCGCTGCACTGGACCACATCGTCACTCAGAGTCAGGAAGGCCCCGGCCGCCTCTCCTGCGCCCGAAGGGAAGAACGACAGCGCCATGGGCCTCTCATTGTGGGCCAGGGCTTCGCGGTCGATGGCGCCCAGTCTGTGCTCCGCCGGACCGGCGTTGATCCAGAAGGAAAACAGCCGCTCGCCTTGATCGATGCGGGCGGTGAACCGATCCTGAGGCACGATGCCCCGGTCGAGGATGGGATGGCCGGTGTAGGCCGGAGAGCGCAGAAGCGTGGGCCGCAATCCGTCCGCGGAGAAGTCCGAGCCGTAGACGCCGTCATTGATGCAGGTGAAGGCCCGGCCCTCGCCGTCGATGACGGCCACCCACTTGCCGGCCACGGCCTCGTCCCCGTTGTCCGGCAGGTCCGCCACGCCGTACGCCACCTGTCCCACGTACCTGAGCCTCTCGCCGAGCACAGGGAAGGAGAGCTTGAGCATCCGATCCTTCTCGGCCCACTGCACCCGGGCCTCGATCTCCACCTCCGTCCCGGTCTTGGGCAGCTTGTAGCGCAGGCACAAGAAGGAGTGCTTGTGGCCGAAGACGGCCTCCACCACCGTCCTGACGGCACCGTCCTCGATGACCCTCACCGGAGGCAGGGCCTTGCTCCTCACCCCCGAGAACCCCGCGCTTTGCGCGGGTGAGAGCAGCTTGAAGCGCCCGACGACTTTGCGGAAGCTGCGCACCGTCATGCCCCAGGGGTCCTCGTTGTCCTCGATCACGAGGGCCTCGGCGGAAGAGGGCTTGAGGCAATCCACATCGCCCACGCGATAGCGGTCTATCAGCCCGGTCTGCGGGTTGATGGCCACCAGCAGGTCTTCGGTGCGAAACTCAAAGACCCCCTGTTCGGCGGGAAGCAGGGGCAGCGGGGGCTTTTGCGGCAAGACCTGCAGGCGACAGTCGAAGCGACTGGTGCCGGAGGGCTGCAGCAGGGCCCTGAAGGCCACCTTCTTGCGCCAGTCCAGGCTCAGATTGCCGTCTTCCTTCTCCACCTGGGAGGGGAGCTTGCTCTTGCCCCGGTAGACCTCGACATGCGTGAAGGTGTCCGCCCAGTTTTGGTCGGCTAGCTGGAACTCGCACTGGACGATGGCCTGTACCGGGTACGGGTGGGGGTTGTGGACGAGGATGGGGATCTCGCCCTCTTTGGCCTGCGGCTGCCCGGCGGCCAGGGCGAAGAAGGCCCTGGCTTTGGCGCGAGACACCAGCTCCAGGCCGTGGTGCAGGACCCGGAGAGACATCTCCTCCACCGGCTGGATCGATGTGCCGGGCAACACGTCATGGAACTGGGCGGTCAGAAGGTCGCGCTGCGCCTCGGCCAGCTCCTGCTGCGGATACTGCATCAGGCCCTGGACCCAGGCCGAGGAGGCCATCCTCTCCAGCGAGAACAGCTCGTTCTCCAGCCGCCGGTGAAGCTGCTTGATGCGGACCTGGGATGTGTAGCAGCCCACCCCCCACGGGTTGAGATCGCGCTCGACCCGGGGCACCTCGGCGTTCTGGGCCCGGAAGTCCTCCCAGTAGGCATCCGGTGTGGAGTGCAGCACTTCCGTGCCCTGAGTCTCGGCGATCAGTTGGGTGAGGTCTTGCAGGTCCTTGCGCGAGGGGCCGCCGCCGTGGTTGCCCACTCCCCACAGGATGATCCCGCAGTTCTCGTCTGGCGAGGCCGCCAGCCACTGCTCGACCTTGCCCCGCGCCTGTCCCAGGGGTGAGTTGTAGAACCCCACGCGGTGGGCGAGGACGGTAGAGCCGTCGTAGCCCACCCACTCGAAGCGGTCTGCGGGGAGCGGACAATCGCCCTGTCCCGGCCGGCAGAAGAGGTAGCCGTCATAGCCGCACTTGCGCAGGATCTGCACCAGCCCCCGGGTATGGCCGAAGGGGTCGAAGTTGATGGCCGTGCGCGGCCTGACCCCGAACTTCTCCCGGAAGTAGGTGAGCCCGCTGAGCGCCTGGCGGACGAAGGATTCGCCGCAGGGCATGTTGCAGTCCGGCTGCAGGTACCAGCCGCCCATCACGTGCCAGCGGCCCCGCTTCACCAGCCTGCGAATGCGGGCGAACAGCTCCGGCTCATACTCCTCCACCCAGCGGTAGAGGATGGCCTCGTTGTGGCAGAAGATGAAGCCCGGGAACTCGTCGCACAGGTCGGCGGCCGTGCGGAAGGTCGAGATGGCCTCGGCGGCGCCCTCCTCCCACTCCCACTGCCAGACCGGGTCGAGATGGGCGTTGCAGATCAGGTGGACGCGGGGCTTTGCCATGGGCGGAGACCTCAATATGGGGACGATGGCCGGCACGCGACGAGGATCGGCGGCGGCACAGGGAGTGTACGCCGGATGTCGTCCGCCGACCTCCCCGCCCAAGCCTCGCAGGTATTGGAGCCCCGGAGGGGAACCTGCGGTCTATCGACGGAAATGTCCGCGTACCGGGGGGCGGTTCACTTGAGCCAGAGCGTCCATATCCAGCGTCTTTCTGCTCTGCCGAAGGACCACGACTGCGAGGCCGCGGCGGAGCGGCTCAGGCAGACGGTGGAGGCCATGGAACCCGGTGACATGCGGGCGACGGTACGGAAACAGGACGGGAACGTCCACGTGCACATCGACGCGCCGTGGGGCCACGGCGATGTGGCCGCGGATGGCGGCGTATTTCGTGTGGACGAGCTTTCGCCCTCGGCCGTGGCGCTGCTGCACGCCCTGTCCACGATGTGCGACTTCGTGCTGGCGACGGACGTTCCATCCGCCCCGCTGGCTATCGTGCGGCCAGAGCAGATCGCCAACCTCGTGGGGCTCCGGCTGTCAGGGCCGCCGGTCATCTGCGAGACCCCGGCCGATCTGGGCAGGCACCTGGCCGAGGTGTCGGGCTAGAGGCACCGGCCGAAAAGCCGTTCACAGCCGTCCCGCAAGGCGGGATCGGGCTTTCCACTCAGATTATGCAGGTTCCGGGCAGGCGCCGATTCAC
>CAYRFY010000112.1:0-15369 GCA_964423635.1 uncultured Armatimonadia bacterium
GAATGGCGAAATGCGGCCCCAGTGTGTTCATGCATAATGTGAGTGGAAAGCCCGATCCCGCCTTGCGGGACGGCTGTGAACGGCTTTTCGGCCGGGCTTCTAGCCGCCCGCCGCCTCGCCCTCATGCTCCGTCTCCGCCTGATCCCTGGGCGGCGCCCACTTCGGGGCCGAGTAGATCGCCCCATACGGGCACTTCTGGCACTCCAGGCACCCCACACACTTATGACCATTGACCTCGAACCGCGGGTCGATCCCCTGCGGGCAGTGCCTCACACACCACATGCAGTCCACGCACTTGTCGCGCTCGAAGCGTATCTCCCAGGCGCTCATGCGGTTGAAGAGCGAGAAGATCGCCCCCAGCGGGCAGATCGTCGCGCAAAACGGGCGGCGCCAGAAGACCATCGCCACCAGAACCACCAGCAAGATCGCCTGCTTGGCCCACCACCATTCCTGCATCATCTCGCGCACACCGGGGTCGACCAATGGGTGCAGCAGACCGCCCTGCAGCGCCCCCATGGGGCAGAGCTTGGAGAACCACGGGGTCTGCGTGTAGAACGGGACCACGAATACAAGTACCACCAGCACAACATAGCGAAGGTAGCTCAGGGCGTTGGGCATCGGCAGCTTCTTGCGCCGTAGCCGCCCGACCTGCTCCTGGAGCCAGCCGAAGGGGCACAGCCAGCCGCACATCATCCGCCCGAAGAGCGAGCCGAACAAGATCAGTATGCCGATGGCGTAGAGGGGAATGGCGCGCAGTATCGCCTGGCCCAGGTTGGGCGCGGTGGTCACGGTGAGGCCCGCATCACTGCTGGCATTCTGCAGGACCCCGATGGGGCAGGCGAAGTTCGCCGCGGGGCAGGACCAGCAGTTCAGCGCCGGATAGCACAGGCCATTGAAGCGGCGCAGGAAGAAGGAGTTGGCCAGGACGATCGAGGCGAGCTGGATGAAGAAACGGTTGCGCAGCCACCAGGGATGGCGCGTGGCCGAGAGCTTCTTGTTCGGGGCCTGGGGTTGATCCATGGACGTTGTCACAGGGCTTGCGGCCCCGGAATGGCCAGCAGGAGACGATGGCAAGGCACCGCCCACCGACCGGCAGGGCTCCGGAAGTGTTCACCGGGCGCCCTGGCGGCGTCGACCGGTGGGTACAAAAGGCCTCCGTTCGTTAACACTACAACCGTACATGGGCCGGGCGGCCCAACGGCCGTCGGTGCGGCGGGCGTTCCAGCTCGCCGAGACGGCCTCAAAGGCCGGCGCCGGCCTTCGGACGATCTCTGCCCGGCACAGCCCGTAGGTACGGTTGTACTGCTAACACACCGCCCGGGCCCACATCCCCGCACTCGCCCGCGACGATGAGGCCCGGCTAATAGTTGGCCGTCAGCCCGATACAGGCGGTGCACAGGGTCTCGGCCCAACTCTTCACCACGCCCCACTCGCCCCGGTTCAGACCGAGGCCGACCATACCCAGGCCCACCAGCGCCCACAGGAGCCAGGAGTAGCGCTTCAGGTTCCTCACCCGTCCCCGCAGACCGCGCGGAGGAAGGCGGCATCCTCGGCCAACGCCTCTTCCCTGCCGGCCTGCTCGGTGTGGGCGAACTCCACGGCGACACAGCCACAGTAGCCGAAGTCCTTCAGCATCCCGATCAAGCCCCGGTAGTCCACGGCTCCCGTGGCCAGGGGAGCCCTCTCCAGCGCTTCGCCCGGGGCCGGCAGTCTCTCGTAGTTCTGGGCATGCACGTGGGCGACCCAGGGCAGCGTCTCTACAAGCCGCTGTTCCGGTGTCACGCCATCCTCGATAGAGGCCACCTGGAAGTTCAGCCTGAAGTTGTCCCGGCCCACTTCCCGCATCAGGCGGAGGGCGCTTTGGGCGGTGTCGGCAAGAGTGTCCGCATGCATCTCCACCACCAGCGTCATCTCCAGCTTCGCCGCGGCCTCCGCGGCATACCGGGCCTGCTTGATGGTGGCCTTCCAGACGTCCTCCCCGGCCCCGGCCGAACCCACATCCGAGGCCCACACCCGCACCAGCGGCGTGCGCAGCCATCTGGCGATGTGCAGCGTGTCGGCAAGCTCTATGTGGTCGCCGTTCTTGGTCGCGCCGAAGCGCAGGTACGAGCCCAGGACATAGGGGGTCACTTCACAGCCCTCCAGGAGCTTTCTAGTGGCCCGCATCCGGGTCTCGTCGAAAGACTCCGGCAGATGCGGCTCGCGTCCCCAAAGCTCGACGCCGTCAAAGCCCGTCCTGGCCGCGACTTCCAGGGCGCGTTCCAGTAGCTTATCGCGGTAGGCGATAGTGCACAGAATCACGCGGAGGTCGGTGGTCGACCTGCTGTCCCGGCTGGTAGTCATGGCTGGGTCCCCGGATCCCGGCGGAACGCAGGGCCGTCAGGCCCCCAATTCAACCGGTAGTCCTTTCGCCGCCGACTCGTGGACGGCCACCAGGGCCGCCACGTTGCGCACGCCCTCCTCGGGCGTTACCAGCGGCTCCTTGTCATGCACAACACAGTCGGCGAAGTGCAGGATGCTCTCGATGCCAAAGCCGCCGGGCTTCCCATGCACTTCGGTAGCAACCGCCACGTCCGGATAGGAGGTGCCCGGCGAGCTGGAGATCGGGGATATCTCTTTGCTGGAGAACTTCTGCAGCATCCGATGTGAGCTGCAGTCGATGAACGCCGTGCCCTCGGAGCCGATGAACTCACACTTGAAGTCAAACACCGTGGGCATGGCCGTGGACATGATCCAGCAGTTCTCTACGTGGGCCACGCCGCCACCCTTGAGTTCCACGATGGTGTGGAAGAAATCCGGCGTGTTGACGCCTTTGGCGGCCAGAACACGGGAGCGGGCCACCGAGTACACTCGGGTGATCCGGTCACCAAACAGCCAGGTGACCAGGTCCAGAGAGTGCGAGCCCAGGAACCACACCACCGTGGAGGTGCCCCCCCACGAGAGCATCTTGGTGGGCACGTACACCGTGTCATTCAGCCGCAGGGTCATGACCTGAGGCTCACCCATCTCGCCGTTCTCGATGGCCTGGCGAAGTCCGTACATCGCCGGATTCCAGCGGTTGTGGAAGTCCACCATGAGCTTCACACCGCTGGCCCTGGCGGCGTCGGCCATGGCCTGCGCGTCGGCAACGGTGGTTGCCATGGGCTTCTCGATCAGGACGTGCTTGCCCGCCTCGCAGGCGGCCACGGCCACCTCCTTGTGCAGGAAGTCCGGTGTGACCACCGACACGGCCACGATGTCCTCTCGGGCCAGCAACTCCTTGTAGTCGCCGGTGGCGTAGGGCACACCGTACTCCGACTGACGTCGTCCAAGCAGTTCCGCGTTCTTGTCGCAGATCCCCACCAGGTCCACAATCGGGGATGACGAGTACGCCTTGAGGTGCGTCTCCCCCCACACGCCGACGCCGATGACGCCAAAACCCTTCTTCGCGCACGACATGCCGGATGCCCTCCCGGTAGACACTTCAGAGTGACGAACTGGTTCGACAAAGCCCGCTGACCGACAACGAGAAGCCTCCAGGCTGAGGCGATCGGGCCATGAGAGCGCTTCCAGGACTGCCGTCGGAAGGTGGCGGGCCGGGGCCTCAACAGTCACAATAGCGAGGGGACTATCCCGGTCAGACACACATCGCCGACACTCGCCTGGCGTGGACGGGCCCGGGAAGCCTGCGTCTCCCCATGAGGGCCGGGCGACAGGCTCGAGGGCCCCAGGAGGCTTCGCGAGGGTGCCGCGGATGACGGAAGACCGTGGCGCCGCGCCACGCTACATCCCAACTCGACCGGGGCCACACCCCGAATTATAGTGGATACGGAATCGCGTTGTCAACGAAGCGCGGCCCCCCGAACTCGGGAGAGCACCCTACCCCGAGAGACTGCACGGCGGGCCGTGCGCGGTTGCGTGCGGAACCGCTCGGCGCGTGGCTTCACTTCTCCCGGGCACCGAGAAGGCTTGTCCCGGGCGATCTCGCGCCCATGCCGCCTGTCTTTCGAGTGCCCTGTCGCCCGCCGCAAGGTGCCTGCCGGGACCACGAAGAACATCAGAGCTAGTCCGACCGGCTCACAGTCTCCACACGGAGGCCTCCCCCCATGAACCGCTTCATCGCACGGGCCGCTTGTGTTCTCGCATTGTGCCCCGCCGTGCTTTGTCAGGCCCAGGTCTGGGATTTCGAGAGCGGCCTCCCGCCGGGCGCCGTCACGCAGGGAGAGGTAGCCCTGGAGCGCGATATCGTGCACGGGGGCGGGCACGCGCTGCGCCTGGGCCGCGGCGCCGAGCTGCTGTTGCCCGTCGCGACCGAAGACGGTTTCGGACAGGCGAGCCTGTGGGTCTACGACCCCGGGCCGAAGCTGACGGCGGACCGGGCCAGGGAGCGCCTGTTCGGCCCGCTGTGGGGCCTATCCAACAGCGCCGATGAGCGCCTCTGCTTTGGGCTGCTGTACGCACCATACCTCTCCGGCAACGACAGCTACGGCTGGATCAGTACCGCCGAGAACGGCTGGGGCAGCCGACGCTACGCCCGGGCGACCCGCTCCCCCGGCTGGCACCGGTGGACCTTCGAGGTCCGCAATGAGACGGATATTGAAGTCAGTGTGGATGGTGAGGTGGCCTCGGGTTTCGACGTGATGACAGCCAGGTTCTTCCGCGGGTTCTCGGCCATCTACCTGCGGGGCGCCGTGGATACCGACGAGCCGCTGATCGTGGACGACATCGAGGTCAGTCACCAGCCTCAGCCACTTTCCCAGCGCACCCGTCCGCTTCCGGGCGAGAAGCGTCAGGCCCCACCGCTCGCCCCTCTCGAGCTGAAGCCCGACCTCGTCGGCGCCCACCCGCGGCTGTTCTTCACGCAGAGCGATATCCCCGATCTGCGGGGACGCTGCGCCACCACCCACAAGGACTTCTTCGAACGGCTACTCAGCGGCGCCCAGAGCTACCTGCAGCAGATGCCTCCGACGGGTGCCGCCGACTGCAGCAGCGATCAGGACATGCAGCAGTGGGGCTGGTGGCGGCTGAGCACACTCAGCTTCGCCTACGTCGTCACCGGCGAGGCGAGCTACGGCAAGAAGGCCGTGGAGTGGCTGGAGATACTCACCTCATATGAAGACTGGGGTGCCGGAGGCGAGATGAACCAGTCCATGGGTGCGGGGAACTTGCTCTCCGGCGTGGCCTGCGCCTATGACTGGTGCTACGACCTGCTGTCGGCCCAACAGCGGGAGAAGGTTCGGGACAAGCTGCTGCGCCAGGTGGGCGAAATGACCTGGGCCGGTTTCATGGACCCCAAGACCAACGGCTACTGGAAGGGCGACCATCAGAACAACCATCGCCACCACCGTTTGTGCGGGCTGACGCTGGCCTCTTTGGCCATTCTCGGCGAGTGTCCCGAAGCCGGTGCCTACGCGGCCCTCGCCGCGGCGGATGCCGGGAAGGTCGCGGCCGCCATTCCCCCGGATGGCAGCAACCACGAGAGCCCCTCGTACATGGCCTACGGGTTCAGCTATGTAGTCCACGCCTTCGATGCCCTGAACCACTGCACGGGTATAGACCTGTTCTCCCGGGCTCGGGGACTGGCGAACTCGCCGCTGTTCCGCGCCCATGTCTTGTCTCCCGGCTTCCGCGGCGTCTTCAACTACGGCGATGGCGGGGATGGTACCTATTACTTCAACCACTACCTGTTCAAGCTGGCCGCTCAGTACCGAGACTCTCGGGCGCAGGCGCTGATGAAAGCCGCCTACGACGCCTCTCCCGAGTCGTTCATCTACCATCCGTGGAACATTCTTTGGTACGATTCGGACCTCGCGCCCGCCGATCTGGCGACCATCGACCGCTGGCGACACTTCTCCGACCTGGAGATTGCCACCTATCGCTCCTCGTGGACGGACCCGCAGGCTCTCGCGGTCCTCCTCAAGTGCGGACCCTACGGCGGTCATCGGCTCAATGAACTGGCGGAGGGCTGGGTGAATGTCGCTCACGATCACCCGGATGCCAATATGTTCCTGCTCCACTGGGGCGGGGAGCGCTGGGCCAAGGATGACGGTTACCCAAAGCAGGACAAGGCCGGCAGGAACCACAACATCATCCTGGTGGACGGCAACGGTCCCGCCCAGCGCGGCACGGGCTGGCTGCAACCAATCCCCAACATGGGGAACATGGGCAGGGTCGACAGCGTCGCGTATGATGACGGCCTGTTCACGGCCCGCGGCGACGCCACCGGCTACTATCCCGGCATGGCCGCGATGCACCGCTGGTTGGCCGTGATCGACGACCGCTACGTGGTGGTCCTCGACGACCTGCAGTCTGAGCAGGAGCACCAGTACCGGTGGCTGCTGCACTCCGACGCCCGGGGGCGGGTGTCCGAGGACGGAGGGTTCGTCCTGGAGGAAGGCGGGCAGGCGCTGAAGGGGCGTTTCGCGCTACCGGCCGAAGTGCGCCCGGAGGTGGCGCCTTTCGAGCTGGAGGGCAAGCCTCACGGCAACCTGCTTCATGCCGCGCAGACGGCGGCCTCCGGTCGCTTCCTGGTAGTGATGGCTCTGGAAAGCCTGCCGGAGGTGGCGGCCACCGAGGCCGAGGGGCGAGTCGAACTGTCCATAGGCAAAGAGTATGCGCTCCACTTCGACCTGACCGGGGCGAAGGTTGCGCTGGAACGTTTCTGATGAGGCGCTCTGGTCCCGCGGTACCCGTCGGCACGTATGGGTATCTGTCGGCGCCGACGAGCGCCGCCGTAGGTGGCGCACCACGCTGCGCCGATGGCCGTCTTTGGTCGGAGGTCGATGGGCATGCACATTGCCAAGGCTCTCACCATCGCTGTAACACTGGCATCGGGCCTGTGTTTCGCCAAGGCCGAGCTCGGCGGGCTGTACGGCCAGGTGGTGGACCTGGGCACCGGGCAGCCCATCGCGGGTGCCCGGGTCATGGCCCCGGCCACGGGAGACACCCAGCGCACCGATGGCCACGGCTGCTTCGCGGTGAGCGATGCCATCGTCGACACCGGCTCGGCGGTGAAAGTCGACCTCCTGGGTATGATCTTCGGCGGCTCGTTGCTCACCGGGGAATCTCGTATCGCCGTGTCCACAGACCCCCGGTGGCTCATCGTGTGGGCCCCCGGCTACCGCGCCTTCGACGGTCTGGTCCCTATCGTCTTCGCCGACGCCACCATCGGCTCGGCGGTGGCCGAGCGCGTCTGTCTGGCTCCCCGAGGCGGTGGCGGCCGGTCGACGTCGGCGGGCCGCCATGACGCCGCCCACGTGAGAGGCATCGGTTTGCCTCCGATGGTGGAGCCCGAGCGCATCGCCGTCCCGTCTCAGTCGCCGACCGAGACGCTCCGCGTCCGCGGTCAAGCTCCTGAAGTGCTCCCCTTGAGTTACGAGGTCGGGGCCCTGCTCTCCACCGGCCGGCGGGTCCAGTTTTCCGGAGGGCCTGCGGCCGAGGTACGTCTCCCCACACAGGCCGGGGTCGTCGAGGTGGTGTCGGCCTCCCGCCTACCCAGTATCGCCGGGATGAGCCGCAAACACCGGGCTTCCCGAAGCGTGCTGGGGCGCTACCGCCCCCGCTCGTGGGAGAGCGACGCTGCGCTGGAGCTGAGGCCGGGCATCACGGACGAGACGGCCGAGGGTCTGGCGCAGGCGGTCAAGTACCTGGTGGTCACCCCGGAATCCACGGTCCGCGAGACCGAGGCCGCCGACTGGGCGGAGCTGTGCCTGTGGCGCGGCCGGCTCAACAGTGGCGACCTCGCCTGGGAGGACGCTCAGCAGCGTCTGGCCGGCCTTCCCGAGGGGCCGCAGCGCCTGTACTTCCAGGGCGTATTGGCATTGGCCCGGGGGCTGGACCGCGAGGACCTGGCCTCGGGGATCGAGCAACTGGATGAGCTGGTCGCCTCAAGCGGCATGGCGCTCCCCCGGCTCCTGGCCCGCGACCGCGCCCTGGCCTACACCCGGCTGGCCGTGCAAAGCGCCGCGGATGACGCACAGGAGACCGCCCTGGAGGCGATTGCAGGGGCCGCCGAAGCACTGTGGGACTACGGGCCGGGACTGCGACAGTTGGCGGACTGCGCCCATGAGCTGGGAGATGCCGCCACCGCCGCCGGGCTCTACCACAGGGCCGCCCGGCGCCTGGCACCCATCGACCGCGAGGTCACGCAGATCGCCAGTTTCGTCTACCGCTGTCGTCAACCATGGGGCCGGCGGTCCGCCCGACGGCTTGCCGAGACCCTCGATGCGGAGCTGAGAGCCGCAAAGACCACTGCAGCCGGGGACTGGATCGACGCCTCCCGGGCACTACTGGAGTCGGGAATAGCGGACCGGGCCGAGAAGGCGGCCGCCACGGCAACGACTCTGGCAGCAGACGACGCCCGAACCTGGCTGCAGTTGGGGCGCGCTCTGCAGGCTCAGGGAAGGCCGGCCCTGGAGGCGTACCGCACCGCGGCTCGCCTGTGCCCGGAGAGTGCCGAAGCCTGGTATGCGATGGGGAGTATCTACTGGGAGCAGGGACGGCGCGAGCGGGCCGTTCGCGATTTCACTAGAGCCGCCGAGGCCGCCTCCGATAGCGAGATCTACCGGCGAGCGGCCCTGCTCGGCAAGGCCTGGGCACAGGCGCAGCAAGACCCCCGCGCCGGCGAGGCGGCGGCCATCATGTTCTTTCTCGACCGGCTCCAGTCCACGCCCGGACAGATGGTGACCGCCGCCGAGCTGGCCGCGGCGGCACCGCAGACCGAGTGGACCCGATGGGTCCTGGGCTGTGCCGAGGCGGACCCGGCGCAGGCCGTGGAGCATCTCTCGGTGGCCGCCGACCTCTCCCCCACCGAGCCCTTCTTCGCCGCCGAGATAGCCGTGCTTAAGCTTCGCGAGAGCGGCCCGGAAGAGGCCGCGGAAGCCGCCCGGCAGGCCCGTGGGATCGATGTCGGGCCCTTCGCCACCCCCTCCGGTCTGCCCCCGGAGTACCAGGACTTGCTCCAGCAGTTGCGTCGCAGATCGCTGATGACGGTGGAGGCGGTGCTGGCCGCGCAGGCCGCCGGTTAGCCCCGACGACCCGCAGACGCAGCGACAAAGGCCGCGAAGCTCACCGGCGGCGGGCCCTCCATGCGACCGGGCTCTACTCACCGGCCACCGCTCGACACAGAGGTGATTGGGGTGAAAGATCGGCTGAGCCTCGGCTCACTGGTCGTCGCAACTTGCATGGCCGCCGCCCTGGCCGGCGGCTGCTCCCGCGGCCCGCAGCCCGAGACGCGGATCCCGGCGGCGGCCCTGCGTCCCGCACCCCAGGACACCCTTCCTCACATGCAGTTCGTACGGTTCCGGCAGGTGTACATCCGAGAGCCAGGCCATGGATCCTGCATGTGGGTCGGGCTGCGCGAGGGGAGCGCCGAAGGGGCCGAGCCCAACTGCAACGTGCTCATGACATGGGCGGCGGGCATCTGTCTCGCGCCGGTGAACTGGGGACCGTTGGGGGCGCCCGGTGCCATACGTCCCGCCCCCGATGCCATTGAGCCCGGCACTCCCTCCGGACGAGCGATCGGTGACCACGCGCTTCACTTCCGGACCCCGGACGATCCGCGCTTCGGGGTTGCGAGCCTCGAGGTGGCCCGGGGGCCTGCGACAGCGAGCATCCACGCCACCGTGCACGGAGGGACCGAGGCCGCGGCGGTCTCTATCGCCGAACAGCTTGCCCAGGAGTTCTGTGAACGCGTGGACCGGGCTCTTGAGTACATCGGGGCACAAGACCACCGCCTGAAGCTGAACGGGGCCACGGTCTGGTGCCGACGGGTGCCGGGCGCTGCCCTGGTGGGGGACGTGAAGGCCTTCTGTGAGGCCCTCGACGGCGAGGTGGTGGCCTTGAGGAATGGCGCAACCGTCGTTGTGCATGCCGGGGGGCACGATGTCTGGCTTCAGGTGGGGTTGACCACGGCCGAAATCGGGAAGGATACGACCGAGCTGAGCTTCCCCACGCTGCAGTGGGGGGATGACAGCCACATCGCGGATCTGAAGGGCCTGGCAGCGCTTCTGGGGGTGGAAGTGGGCGAGTGAATCGGGGGCCTCGCGTCCACAGAGGAGAGACAGGCACGTTCCCGGCCGACGCCGTCTGTCCCTCGACGCCCCCGGGGGGCGAAGGAGAACTGCCGTCCGGCGAGGAATTCCCGCTTCATGCGCATCAGTCGACCACTCGCCATGAGCCTCTGTTTGGCCCTTTGTCTTGCCCTGCTGCACGGCTGCGCCCGTGAGGTCACTGAGGTCGGCGGCCGCAAGGTCGTGCGAGTCTGGCACGTCTGGGGCGGCACGATGGCCGAGGGCTTCACGCGCATTTGTGATGAGTACCAGAGGCAACACCCCGAGATCCTGCTCAGGCCGGTGTTTGCCGCCAATGACCTGGCCACGAACCAGAAGTTCTTCACCGCCGTGGCGGCCCACAAGCCCCCCGAGGTCATCTTCGTGGACGGCCCTCAGGTCGCCCCGTGGGCGGAGTGGGGGGCACTCAGTCCTCTGACCGAGCTGTGCCAGGAGGCGGGCATCGGCCGAGACGACTACTTCGATCCGTGCTGGCGTCAGACCCTGTACCGCGACCAGGTATGGGCCCTGACCTTCTGCGCCGACCCCAATTTCGGCTTCGTCTGGAGCAAGCAGGCCTTCGCCGAGGTGGGGCTGGATCCGGAGAGACCGCCGCAGACCATTGAGGAGCTGGACCGCTACGCGGATCTGCTCACCAAACATGAGGGCTCCGAAATCGTGCGCATCGGGCTGATCCCGTGGTCGCAGTACGGCGCGGCGAACTCGATGTTCACCTGGGGCTGGGCCTTCGGCGGCGACTTCTACGACTACGACAAGGACCTCGTCACTGCGGACGACCCCGGCGTCGTGAGGGCTCTGGAGTGGATGGCCTCCTATGCGGACAAATACGGGGCCGACAAGGTCGCGGGGCTCGAGCGCGGCTTCGGAGCCGCGGAGCAGAACCCCTTCATCACCGGCAAGGTGGCAATGATGTGCCTGCACATCGGCGGCATCGCCGACCTCGCCCGCTATGCGCCCGACCTTGACTACGGTGTTACCTTCATCCCCGCGCCGCCGGACGGCGAGCAGCGCAGCTCGTGGGTGGGCGGATGGTGCATGGGCCTGCCGGCCGCCGCAGCCAACCGGCAGGAGGCCTGGGAGTTCGTGCGCTGGCTGTGCGCCGACGACGAGGGCACGGCCCTGGTCGGAGAACAGACCGGGCTGTTTCCGGGCTACAAGGCTTCCCCGTACCTGGAGCAGGTCCGCGACCAGAAGCACTACGACAAGTTCCTGCGGATCCTGCAGGAGTGCCGTCACCAGCGGCCCGTCATGCCCATCCAGGCCCGGTACATGCGGGAGCTGGGCCGCGCGGTGGACGCAGCGGTCTACGCCGAAACGACCCCGAAATCCGCGGTCGCCAAGTCCGCGCTTGAGAAGGCGCGCCGCGCCACCCAGGACGAGCTGGACATCATCCTCGGCGACAGGGGGGCCAGACCTTGAAGACGCACAGCCAACCTGACCCTCGGCGCCGACGTCTCTGGCTGGGCCTGGCCTTTTGCTCTCCGGTGATCGTGGGGCTCTGCATCTTCACCCTCTACCCGGTGCTGGCGTCACTTGGCTACAGCTTCACCCGCTACAGCGTCATGCGTCCGGCCCAGTGGATCGGCGCCGCCAACTACCGGCATCTCCTGCGGGATGAGCTGTTCTTCAAGTCACTTGCCAATACCGCCTACTATGCCGCCTTGGCGGTGCCGCTGGGCATTGTGGTGGCGTTGGGTCTGGCATTCCTGCTCAACCTGAAGGTCCGCGGCCAAGCGCTGTACCGCACCTTCTTCTTCGTTCCCACGATCGTCCCGCTGGTGGCATCTTCCGTGCTGTGGATCTGGCTGTTCAACCCGCAGAACGGCGCCATCAATGCGCTCTTGCGGCCGGTCTTGTCGGCGTGGGGCCTCGAGCCGCCGGGATGGTTCGCCTCGCCGGACTGGTCCAAGCCCGCCATCGTGCTCTGGAGCCTGTGGGGTGTGGGCGGATCGATGGTCATCTTCCTGGCGGCCCTCCAGGACGTGCCCGTGGAGTTGTACGAGGCCGCCCAGGTGGATGGCGCCCGCACCTGGCACCGCATCCGGCACATCACGCTCCCCTTCATCAGCCCGCAGATTCTCTTCGTCCTCATTATGGGCCTGATCGGAGCCTTCCAGTTCTTCACCCCGGTCTATGTGATGACGGGGGGCACCGGCGGTCCTGTGGATTCGACACTGTTCTACTCCCTGTACCTGTTCAACGTAGCTTTCGCGGACTTCAAGATGGGCTATGCCTGCGCATTGGCCTGGATCTTATTCCTCCTGATCCTGGGCTGCACGGCGCTGATCTTCAAGACGTCCGCGCGCCACGTGTACTATGCAGGTGAGGAGAGGGGGTGAGCCGGGACGCAGAGGGGCAGGCAGAGACCGACCTGTCCGCACAGCTATGCAGCTACACAAACCAGGCGGATACGCCGCACAAACACATGCGGGTGCGACGCACCCAGGCCCTACGGAGGCGATAAGGTTGAAGAAACGTGGATTCACGCTCATCGAACTACTCGTCGTGATTGCCATTATCGCGATCTTGGCGGCGATACTGTTCCCGGTGTTCGCACGCGCAAGAGAGAAGGCACGCCAGGCCTCTTGTCTTTCCAATGTCAAGCAGCTCGGTCTTGGTCTGCAGATGTACGTGCAGGACTATGACGAGTGCCTGCCCATCGCGATGTACCCAATCGCCACAGGAGTCGTGACGGTCTTTGATGCGGTAACGCCGTACGTCAAGAACCAGCAGATCGCGTCTTGCCCCAGCAAGGGCGGCAGCTTCACGCTGCCCAACGGCACCGGGCCGCTGGGGGGCGAGATGGACCTGAGCCTGATTGGCAAGCCCAAGTACTCCTACGGGTTCAACGCCCACATCATCTACAACCCCGGACCGGGGTACCCGTCGACAACGGCCAGTCTCGGTGCCATTCAACTGCCCTCCGAGACACCCCTGTTCTACGACGCCTACAGCTACCAGGCCGAGCACGACTTCGCCCACCCCGGGCCAATGAACCCCGCCAGCGTGGGGTTTGGCGTAGCGTGGCGACACAATCAGGCGGCCAACGTGGTCTTCGTGGACGGCCACGCCAAGGCTTACACGGGCACCAATCTGCCCTACTACTACTCCGCGGTCAACGAGGTCTGGGGCGGCGGCGGCTGGTAAGAGACCACATGGGTGCTCCGGCGCAAGCGTGACCGGTGGCGCCGGAGCACCCACGGGCCCTGCAATGGCCCGGCATTCATGGGCACTGAGCCGCACCGTCCCACACCACAGCGTCGCCGCCCCACGGCGGCCGCGGGAGTGACCAGATGGCCGCAGCAGACACAGATTCCGGCAAAGGCCTCTCTCCGGCGCGAAGGGCCGCGGCCCACGCGGCACTGATCGTCCTCAGCGCCATCTTCCTCGTGCCCCTACTGTGGCTGGTCACGTCCTCGCTGAAGACCGATGACCAGATCTTCAAGTTCCCCCCGGAGTGGATCCCCGCTCCACTCACTTTCGCCAACTACCCCGAAGGTCTCACCTTCATCCCCTTCTGGCGCTACCTGCTGAATACTTGCATCATCTGCGTGTTGTCGGTATTGGGGACCCTGCTCTCGTGCTCCCTGGTCGCCTACGGGTTGGCCCGCATCCGCTGGCGGGGGCGCAATGTGCTGTTCTACATCGTCCTGGGCACCATGATGCTGCCGTTCCAGGTCACGATGGTGCCGGTGTTTGTGATGTTCGCGAAAATCGGCTGGGTCGATACGTTTTGGCCCCTGATCGCGCCGCACTTCTTCGGGAATGCGTTCTTCATCTTCCTGATGCGCCAGTTCTTCCTGACCATCCCTCCGGAGCTGACGGAGGCCGCGCGCATCGACGGCTGCAGCGACTGGGGCATCTACCGGCGCATCATCATCCCGCTGAGCAAGCCCGTGCTGGCGACGGTAGGGCTGTTCGCCTTCATGGCGGCCTGGAACGACTATCTGGGCCCGCTGATCTACCTGGCCGACGAGAGCAAGTACACTCTCTCATTGGGCCTGGCGAGCTTCTCCAGCCAGTACGGGTCCTATCCGGGCATGCTGATGGCCGTGACGACGGTCATCACGGTCCCGATCATCGCGATCTTCTTCTTCGCCCAGAGAACTTTCATCCAGGGGATTACACTAACGGGGATTAAGGGGTGAGGGCGTCAGAGCCCGGTGCCGCTCCGTGTGCAGGCAGACGCCCCGGGGCATACTATGCCCGTGTCTGTCAACGATCGCGACCGCAGTAGAGGTGGTGCCTAGCATGCCGACCTTCGACCGCATTACCGTGGATCCGGATGTGATGAACGGGCAGCCGTGCATACGCGGGATGCGCCTCACAGTGCGCCGCGTAGTCGCGATAGTTGCCGACGGCCTCGACCGCGACGCCATCCGGCAGGACTACCCAGAGCTGGAGGACGAGGACATCCGGCAAGCCCTGGACTACGCCGGCAGCCTCCTGGAGGACCGCTGGGTGCCCATGGAGCGGCTTCCGTGAAGCTCCTGCTGGATATGGGGGTTGCGCGCAGGACTGCGGCCCTGTTGCGTGAGAGTGGCCTGGACTGCATCCACATAGGCGAACTCGGGCAGCCGCGGATGGCGGATGTTGACATCATCTCGATGGCCGACGAGCAGCAGCGCGCGGTAGTAACCCTCGACGCCGACTTCTCCGCGCTGCTGGCTCTGTCGGGGGCATCGTCGCCTTCTGTCGTGCATGTGCGGATCCAGGGGCTGGATCACGCCGCCATGGCCCATCTCATCCAGCGCGTTCTGACACTGCTGGGTGATGACCTGACGCAGGGCTGCATCGCATCTGTGTCGGAGAGCGGCGTCCGCGTTCGCCGCCTCCCTGTGCTACCGGCCGACCGATAGCGGCACGCCTTCCGCTGTGGCGGTGGCAGGGACGACAACGGCAGGCGAAGACGACGCTCTGCGCGCAGGCAGGCGCCCCGGGGCATACTGGCACTGAACGGACAACCCCATGCCCGCGGAGTACGCCCGGCAGAGCGCCCATCGCGACGCCCCGCACAGGCGCCGTGGAGCGACCAGCACAGGCTTCAGGGAGAGACAGCACTATGCGCTTCATCGTCACCATCGACCGCGACGAGGACGGTGTCCGGGTGGTGGAGTGCCCAGCCATACCGGGATGCGTGAGTCAGGGCAGCACGAAGCAGGAGGCCGTACAGAACGTGCGCGGGGCCATAGCCCTGTGCCTCGAGGTGAGGGCCGAGCAGGGCCTGCCGCCAACCATCGAGACGCAGCAGGTTGAGATGAGCGTCTAGAAGCGCGGCCGAAAAGCCCGCCTTCGCCAACAGTGTCATTCTGAGAGCGTC